>JBDSDG010000303.1:0-6054 GCA_039920685.1 Ferruginibacter sp. | reverse complement strand
TGGAAGTAAAATAACCTGTAGCGGTGGATCATATGCTTATGTAGAATCCGCCCTCGGAGAATTTCCGGGCTTTATTGTTAACTGGTTGTATTTTATTGGTTGGGGTGTTCTGGGAAGTGCGGCTGTCATCAACATTTTTGCAGATTCTATTTCGGTTTTTTTTCCTGTTTTTTTAAAATCATTACCTCGCGCAATTTTATTTTCTGTGTTGCTTGGTTTTATGGTCCTGATCAACATACGGGGCACAAAACAAAGTGTAGGTTTTCTCAAGTTCATCACCATCATTAAGCTACTCCCATTATTTGCAATTGTTATTTTCGGTGTCCGCCACATTAAAGCGGCTAACCTTAACTGGGAGCATCTGCCCACAATTAAGACATTTGGGGATACGGCACTGATACTTTTTTTTGCATTTGCAGGTTTTGAAACCACGTTGAATGCCAGCGGTGAGGTAAAGAATTCAAAACGGACAATTCCCTTAGGTATTTTTTTTGGAGGCATATTGGTTCTCATCGTTTACTGCTCACTGCAAATTGTAACACAAGGTGTTCTGGGAGCCCAGGCGACTGAATTTAAAAATGCGCCTTTGGCAGAAGTTGCCAATCAAATTGTAGGTCCAGTTGGTGCCTCCATTTTATTGATAGGCGCTGCGGTTTCCTGCTTTGGTATTACTTGTGGCGACGTCCTCGCAAGTCCGCGATTATTATTTGCAGGTGCCAATGCTGGCTTATTCCCAAAATTTCTCGGGAAAGTCCATCCAAAGTTTGCAACTCCACACCTCGCAGTAATATCCTATGCTGCATGCATCTTTATTTTTGCTGTGTCTGGCGGATTCAGGCAACTGGCTGTATTGGCAAGCGCAGCAATATTGCTTATCTATCTCGCAGTTATTTTGGCGACCATTAAATTAAGATTGAAAAAAGATAAGATTTCTGATGCCACGTATTTTAAAATACCAGGAGGATTTCTTATTCCATTAATAGGTATTGCTGCAATTGTCTGGCTTCTCACCAGCCTGAAGAAATGGGAGATATTATCAACAATTATTTTTGTGGTGGCAATTTGTTTTATCTATCTTATCATGAAAAATTTTAAGAAAGTGAAAGAAGCTCAATTCGGAGAGCCCACCGCATAATTAGCTCAACACAATTAATTTTTAAACATGAAAATAAATATTCTTCTAATTGCGATCCTTATAACAACGAAATCCTATTCCCAGGAAAGTGATGTTAAGTTATTTGTAAACCACCTTGCATTATCGGTAATTGACGTTGATCGCTCTGCAGAATTTTATAGTAATGTTTTAATGTTGCCTGAAATAACCAATCGTACCAGGATAGAAGGCATACGCTGGTTTGTTTTACAGGATGGGAGAGAACTCCATTTGATCTCTGTAATAAAAACAAAGGTCATAATAAACAAGGCCATACATTTAGGTCTATCAACCAATAATTTTGATAAATTTTTAAAACGAATCAGCGATCAGAGAATTCCTTATTCTGACTGGCCAGGAAAACCAAACACAGTCAATTTAAGGGCTGACGGCATTAAACAAATATTTTTCCAGGATCCCGACGGTTACTGGGTTGAAGTGAACAGCGTTAATGACTCCGATACGCATGTTGAACAAACTAAGAATGAAGTGTGGCAGATGGAAGAGAACTACTGGAAATACGTGAAACAAAAAGACACTGAAGCCTATCTTACTTTATGGGATGAAAATTTTATAGGTTATCCGAGCAATAATATTATTGGCAATAAAGCACATATCACGGATTGGTTAACTGATTTATATAAGGATAAAAGCGGGGTGTATAATTATCAGCTAACGCGAAAAGTAGAGAATGTATTTGGTGATATTGTGATCGCACTTTATGACGTTTCTCAAACATGGACAAATGGAAAAAATGAAATTGTAAAAACAAGCAATGTGAAGATCACGCATACGTGGAAAAAAACAGGTGATCATTGGCTGATCATTGGAGGAATGGGAGCAAATAAATAGACTAATTTTTATAATTCCATAAAGATGAATTAGCAATAATATTAATTATCTCATGAAAGCAAGATCGATCAAAGGGAAATCAACAGAAGATATTAAAACTGCCCTGGCTCAAACTATTAACGGCAATTTCCAGCCAACATTAGCCATTGTATTCTTATCTGTTAAGCAGGACAGGGATGCTATCTCCCAAATACTTGACGAAAAAGGTATTCAAATATTTGGAGCTACCACTGCAGGCGAATTTATTGATGGCGAAATTGAAGCAGGCAGCATAGTTATGATGTTGCTTGACATGGATCCAGCTTATTTTAAAATAGAATTTCTTGAAACTAGCCCGGATACCGTATTAGAAGATGCAAAGAAATTAGGTGCTACGGGAAAAGAAACCTTTCTCCACGCTGCATTTATAATAGCAAACAGTGGCGTATCCTTAGATGGCGAACCTATTGTTGAAGGCATTATACAGGGTTTTGGAAAAGCTGTTTCGCCTTCGGACAAGGAAGTAACAATATTTGGAGGTAAGGCAGCAGATGATCTGGCACTTGAATCAACATTTGTTTTTACCAACAAAAAAAGTAAGAATTGCGCGCTTGTAGCACTTATTATTGATGAAGAAAAAATAGATGTCAGGGGTATCGCTACCTGTGGCTGGAATGCTATTGGCACTACAAAGACAGTTACCAAAAGTGAAGGTAATATTGTGTATACCATTGACGATAAACCCGCATTGGATACGTTGATGAATTACCTTGGCGTTGAGATAAAGCAAGATGGCAACAAGGGAATCGTAACTTTTCTAACTTCCTGGTATTATCCATTGCAATTGGAACGGGAAAATGCTGATCCGGTAATACGTACTGCTATGTTTGCCAATAGTGAAGACCGTTCACTTATTTGTTCTGGAAAAGTGCCTCAAGGGTCAAAAATAAAGTTTTCGCTGCCACCGGATTTTGATTCCATCGACACCGTCGTTGAAGAATGTAAGGGCATTAAGGACAATTCGCAGCAGCAGGCCGATGGCCTGATCATGTTTTCGTGCGTGAGCAGGTATTTATCCTTTGGAATGGTAATGAAAGAAGAGATAGAACAGGTGCAAAAAATTTGGGATGCGCCTATGGCTGGCTTTTTTTCCTATGGTGAATATGGAAAATCAAAAACCGGTAAAAATGAGTATCAGAATAATACATGCTGCCTTGTGGCATTAAAAGAAAAATAATGAACCAGGCTTTATAACAATACCCGGCTTCATTGGCGTCGCACTCTTGTACATTTGTCCAATGTTCAACAACACTTACCGCCTTTGCGTCTTCGCAGTTAAAAAAACAAACATGAAAGCAAAATCGATCAACGGAAGATCAACAGAAGAAATTAAAACAGCATTACAAGAAAACATAGCTGATGGATTTAAACCAACGTTGGCCATTGTTTTTTTGTCCATTAAACAAGACCACAAGGCTATATGCAAGATTTTAGATAATGAAGGAATCGCTGTTTTCGGGGCCAGCACCAACGGTGAATTCATAAGTGAAGAAACCCATAACGGATCTGTGGTCATAATGCTGCTGGATATCAACCCGAAATATTTTACCATTTTATTTGAAGAGTATCCGGAAAAGAACTACCGGGAAACAGCAAGCGCATTGGCAAATAAATCCCTTGAGAGATTTGCAAAGCCAGCCTTTCTGATTTCTTGCAGTAATACAGAAACAGATGCAGAAGAGTTGCTGATGGGATTTGAAGACATCATTGGCAAACAGGTTAACGTATATGGTGGAGCAGCAGGGGATGATTATTCATTTTCAGAACAAATTGTTTTCACAAATTCCTCGGTTAGTAAAAGAGGCCTGGTTGTATTGGTATTTGATGAAGATAAAATAAAAATAAAAGGGCGGGCAACCTGCGGCTGGAATGCCGTTGGTACGTTAAGATCAGTAACAAAAAGTATAGGCAACCATGTATTTACCGTAGATGATATACCGGTACTGGACCTTACAGCAAAATACGGCGGCATTCAGAATGTTACACCTGATAACAAGAACCTGATGCTGGAGATCGCTTCTAATTTCCCCTTACAGTTGCAAAGAGATGTAGGCGATCCCGTTATGAGGCCCGGCCTGCTAATAGATTGGAATGATCATTCCTTTTATTGCAGTGGCACGGTACCGCAAGGAAGTAAAGTGCGATTTTCATTGCCTCCGGATTTTGATGTTATGGATAAAGTCATCAAAGCGGTAGAGGAATTGAAAGCAACAGAAATGCCGGACGCAGATGCTGTGGTGATCTTCAGTTGTGCCGGAAGGATCCTTTCTTTCGGTCCATTGATGAATATGGAGATAGAAGGCATAAAAAACGTTTGGAACGTACCCATGGCAGGAATGTTCTCCAATGCTGAGCTTGGAAGGGCCACAGGTGGAAACCTTGAAATGCATAACCTTACTACTTGTTGTATTGCATTAAAAGAAAGATAAATGAATCAGCACCTGCAAAAAATATTAGATTTTATTCAGCAAGCAGATCACCTGAGTGCAGAAGAAAAAGCTGACCTTTTAAAGTCCACAAAAGATGCGGACAAAGAATTGGAGATAACCGCATTCAAACTTGACAGAGTTGAAAAAGTAAAACGCACAACTGCGATCTTACTCGAAGAAACCATTGAAGAACTCCAGCAAAAAAGAAAAGCAGTGGAGGCCCAGAACAAAGAGCTTGAGATAGAATCTTCTTTAGAAAGAGTGAGAACCGTTGCGATGAGCATGAACAAAGTAGCCGATATGCTCGAGGTATGCAGGGTGATCTCCGGGCAATTGGAATTGCTGAATGTAAGGGAAATCAGGAATGTACAGACTGCTATCATTTATGAATCTAAAGGTTCTTACCTGAATTTCGAATATTATACAAAGCACGATAAAACATTTATCACGAATGTAGATTTTCAACTTCACCCGGCACAGTTTGAATTTGTTTATAAAATGCTCAAAGGGCCGGAAGAATTTTTCAGCAGGCATTTTACAGGTACAGAGGTGCAGGACTGGCACGAGTATCAAAAAACGACCAACCAGTTCGCCGATTCATTTTTAACAACTGCGTCGTCCTTGAATTATTATTGGTATTCGATGGGGCCCGTTGCACTCGGGATGTCAACTTATACGCCATTGACTGACGAAGAAATTATTTTATTCAAACGTTTCCGGAATGTATTTGACCTGGCATACAGGCGCTTCCTCGATATTGAAAAGGCAGAAGCACAGGCCCGGGAGGCAAGGATAGAGGCCGCGCTTGAAAAGGTGAGAAGCCGCTCCCTGGCAATGCATAAAAGCGATGAATTGCAGGAAGTGGCCAACACGCTTTTCGAAAGATTAAAAGAGCTCGATATCAAAGTTGATTCTGCCAACATTGCAATTTTTAAGGAAGGCACAAGGGATTATGATTATTGGGTGGCAAGCTCAGCGCAAAAACTTGTCACTAGTTTTCACATACCTTATACAAACCTGTCTTTTACCAGGGACCTCATCGCTGCAAGGGAAAGCGGTTCTGATTTTTCTTCAAAAGTTTATTCTTTTGAAGAAAAAAATGAATGGTTCATCTACGCTTTTGAACACACTGATTTTAAGCTTTTGAGTGATGAGCGAAAGCAATTCATTTTAAATGCAAAGGCTGCATTGGTCTCCATAGCATTTGCAAAAAGTACGGGAATTCAGGTAACAAACTATTCCGGAGAACTACTTTCTGAAAGTGAGGCAGATATTTTAAAACGTTTTTCAAAGGTATTTGAACAGGCCTATACAAGGTTCCTTGACTTGCAAAAAGCAGAAGCACAGGCCAGGGAAGCAAAGATAGAAGCCGCATTAGAAAGAACCCGCACACAAAGTATGATTATGCAACATTCAAAAGAGTTGGATGATAGCTTACGGGTTTTTCATGAACAGGTTTTATTACTCGGTATTAATTCGGCTTTTTCATATCTATGGTTACCGGATGAAAAAAATGAACGTCACATCTTCTGGGCTGCCTGGGCAGAGGGAAAAAATGGTTCAACAGTTTTTAAAAGTAAG
>JBDSDG010000302.1:0-31175 GCA_039920685.1 Ferruginibacter sp. | reverse complement strand
TGAAAGGCGAGGTTTTGTTAGAACAAAAACATGATCCCCGAAAAATAAAAATTATTTTCATTTTGATCTGGCTTGCCTTGGTGCTGTTTTATATCCAGGGAAAATTGTATCCGGCAAATACTATTATTCCATCTAACATCATCATCGATATTCTGGTAAGATCTATTTTTATAATATTAACATGGTATATTCTGTTGTCACCGATAATAATGATCCTTATCAGGAAATTGATCTACAAACATCAAAGCAGGTACCACGATGAAATGAAGGAAGTCTTGAAATTAATTCCCGAGACGAAACATATTTTTACGCATAGCCTGGAGCTGTCATCTGCAGAAAAAGGCTTTAGCCGGTTAAAATCATTTTTGAAAATATTATTGATCAATATTTTATCTGAATAGTAAATGCTATGGTAATTTAATCAAGATAAAATTTTATGGCCACAGGTGGAATATTAATGGCGTTAGGCGCAACAGTTAGCTGGGCTATCTGTGTCTTTCCATTCACAAAAGCAGCCCGCGCTATGACTGTTTCAAGTATGAACCTGTTCAGGCTTGTTGTGGGAACGATATTGGTGATGCTCGTTGCAATAATATTGAACCACAATAATTTCTTTTCAATTTTTTCTTTTCAATTTGCAATAGCCTGGCTGTGGCTTGGCATATCAGGAATTGTTGCATTAGGAATCGGCGATTATTTTAATTACAGGATGTATGTTATCCTTAGTCCACGTTATGGGAGCGTACTCACAACCCTTTCGCCTGCTGCGGCGTTATTGCTGGGCTCATTCATGCTCCGGGAAAATATAAATGCGACCGGCATAAGCGGAATGATAATTACGATCACCGGTGTAATTACCATGAGTCTTAGCCGAGCTGAGCGGATCAATATTCCTGATCACGGACATGGAAGTATTTCAAAAGGCATATTATTCGGGATCGTAGCTGCATTTTGTACAGGGGCCGGACTTGTGTTCAGCAAACAGGGATTTTTAACGCAGGCTAAAACAGGCCATGTCATCGACCCATTAACCGGCTCGTTCATCAGGTTCATAGTTGCTACAGCAGTTGTTCTGTTGATCACATTTGTAAACCAAAAACTATTGATCAACTGGAGAAATACAATGAACCAGTCATGGGAAACTTTGCGATTGGCATTTTCGGGAACAATATTCGGACCGTTATTAGGCGTAGGTTTTGCGCTTTCTTCCATTCAATATATTGATGTGGTTGTATCACAAACAATATTTGCATTAGTGCCTGTAGTGGCGTTGTTCATTGCCCATTTTGTATACAAGGAAAGAATTACTTTCCGGGCGTTAGCCGGGGTGATCGTTGCAATTTGCGGTGTTGTTATCCTGATCTGGCGAAACAATATACAAGCGGCGATTTAAAATTTTATTCATGATCACTTCACCCTAACGGGTAACAGTACATGAAAAGTTGCTCCTTCCTCTTCAACTCCTTCAGCATAGATCCTCCCTCCATGCCGTTGAACTATCTTTCGGCAAAGTGCAAGCCCTAACCCGGTTCCTTCATACTTATCCTTTGAATTTAACCGGGAAAAGGCACTGAACATTTGTTCGGCATATGCAGGGTTGAAGCCAATGCCATTATCGCTGACCGTTATATGAATATATGTAATAGGCTCCTTTCCTTTCCTGGAAACCGCTTGTTCCAGCCCGGGTGAGCTGATAGTGATCACCGGTTTTTTATCGTTTGCTGAAAACTTAAGCGCATTGTTGAGAAGGTTGTAAAAAAGTTGCTGCAGCAAAAGCCGTATTCCCCAAACAGCTGGAAGGCCCACATACTTAATTTGTGCGTTTTTTTGAATAATTGCAAGCTCGAGGTCATTCTCCACTCCTTCCAATATTTTGTTCAGGTCAATCACTTCAAATGATTGCTCGTTAACGGAAACTGTTGAGTATGCAAGAATACCTTCAATCATATCTGACATTCGTCGTGAAGCATTCTCGATCTTTTCAAGGTACAGCTGCCCTTTTTCTGTAAGTGACGCTTTTTGTTGCTCAGTTAAAATATTACTATATGTGATTATCTTGCGCAACGGTTCTTTCAGATCATGGGAAGCCACATGCGCGAATTGTTGCAGGTCTTCATTCGACCTGGCAAGTTCTTCTGTTCGGAGCGCAACGAGTTCTTCCATTTTTTCACTATACTGCTGCAACTCAGTTTTCATTTGAATGATAGCATTTCCAAGTAGGTCATCTTTGCTCCGCGATTCTATTTCGACCTCGAAGTTGCCTTTGCCAATAGCCACTGTAGCATTTGCAAGCGCCTGGTTGTTCTTATCGATCCGGGAAATTGATTTTGCAAGGCTGCCTATCGCATCGTTGGATTCAGCATTGATCCTGATACCGGTTTCACCATTTGCGATCTTTTCAGCAGCAACCTGCAAACCTTTTAAAGTATGGGTAATTATGTTAACAATATATGCAATGACTAAAATAACGGAGATAAGTGTAATAATTAGAATCACCAAAGTCCGGTCCCTTGCATTTTTTTCGTGTGCATATAATTTATCAAGCTTTGTATTGAGCTGTTCCCAAATTGTGGTTTGAAATTTTCTCAACTCATTGACACCCTGGTCTGACAACTTCCACCAGCCGGCAGCGTTATAGCTGCTATCAAATGAGAACCGCCTGAACACGGTATCAATATATCTGATGGTTGGTTGCAAAGCAGTGTTGTGCCTGATAGTTTGGTATTGATTTCTTAGGCCGGGGGTTGCTTTCACCAAAAGCTCCTCTTCATAAGAATTATATACCTCATGAGTTCCAACAGTTCCCACCATTGTTTCGATCATATACTGCCTTGTGTGGAGAACGTTGTAGATATTGCTTCGAATGATGCTTAGGTAAGTGATCATTTCAGATAATATCTTCTGTACCATCAGGTCTTTATAGATAGGTTGAAGGTAGGCAGTATTGCCAGGCGGGATCGTGTTAAGCGTATTTAAGCGGAATATGACCGTACTATAAAAATGCATGACATCATTGGGCCTGCTGATAAAACTATCTATCCCTTTCCTGATGTCGGGCAGCAATTTCAATTTTGTATAACCTGTAAAACCTTCTAATGATGGATCATCATTCCGAATAATCTTTTTGATCAAGGTATCTGTTTGCGGACGTTGTTTATTAAGTTCCCTTGCTTTGTTTTTGGTAATTGCATAATCAAAGGAATATTTCCTTTCCTCTTGCAATGATTCTATCAATTTATTAATATCGGCGGATTCCGCTATATATATCCTGTAGTTATTATATAGCTGCAGGCGCTGAGTTTTCTCCTTATAGACCTGTTGCGTTAAATAGGCGAAGAAACAGAATGGGATCAGGCCAATAAGCATGAGCTTTGCCCGCAAGGGAAGCCGCTTAAAAAAATTATTCATTTCATGTAGCTTATACTGGCTGTGCTTAAAGTTACACATTTATTTTAGCGGAACATTCATCAGCTAACAAGTGGCTGTAATTGTTTTAGAATTTCATGAGCCGGAGTAACGCCCATTTTTCGCCAAAGCACTTTACCATTCTGAAAGATCATTAAGGTTGGGATCGACTGCACAGAATACTTTTGAGCATATGCCGGATTTTTATCAATATCCATTTTAAGAACAGTGGCTTTATCACCGATCTTCATTTTAACTTCCACAATTGACGGAGCCATTACTTTACAAGGTCCGCACCAGTCTGCGAAAAAATCTACGAGCACCGGCTTATCACCATTTATATGTTTATCAAAATCATTCATGGCATTGATAATTTATATAATTAAAAGTTACCAAATTTTATTCCATTTTTAATATTCCTTTTCAAACAGCCACCAGGAAGTACGGGGTTTTTCTTCCGCTTTTAAGCCAAACTTTTTAATAGAATTAACCTGAATGTGATTAACGGCTTCCTCTATAGAATTGGTAAACAGGCAAAGCTTCAAATCATCCGCGGAAATAGTACCTCTTTCTTTCATGCGTTCAACGTGTTCAATTATATCTTTATGATAGGCTGTATCAAAAATAATGATCGGAAATTCATTTAGCATCTTTGTCTGAATCAGCGTTAGAGCCTCAAAATATTCATCCAACGTCCCAAAACCACCTGGCATAACAACAAACCCGTAGGAGTATTTTATCAGCAAGGTTTTACGCACAAAAAAATACTTAATGTTTACCCATTTATCCAGATAGGGATTATGCATTTGCTCGTGAGGTAATACAATATTGCAACCAACGCTTCTTCCTCCTATTTCTTGTGCGCCCCGGTTGGCCGCTTCCATTACACCCGGGCCGCCGCCCGTCATAATTGTAAAACCAAGCTTAGCGATCTCTGTTGAAAGCTCTCTCGCCTGTTTATATGTCGCATCATCTTCCTTGAACCTTGCAGATCCAAAAACGGTGATGCACGGGCCTACAAAATGCAACGTTCTAAATCCTTTTATGAATTCAAGTAAAACACTAAAACTGAATTTGAATTCCTTCCAGCGATTTTGCGGACCTTCCAGGAATTTTATTTCTGATTTAGTCATTGTATAATTCGTTAAATTAAAAGTTCAATTAAAGTAACAATCCTTGTTTTGTCAGCTTTTAACAAAAATGCGTTTTCTATGTTTCATACCCCATGCCTGTAATTCCCCGATAAGCTTTTCCAAGGTTTTTCCATAAGAGGTCATTGAATATTCAACCACTACCGGTACACTATCGTATACAGTTCGCTTAATAAGCTGGTTCATCTCCAGGTCCCGTAATTCCTTTGAAAGCATTTTATCTGTTATTCCCGGGATCTCTTTTGCCATCTGGCTGAAACGCTTGTTACCAAAGGATAAAGCAATGATGATAGGCAGCTTCCATTTGCCGCTTAAGATGTCTAATGCATCCCGTACCGGTATGATAGCCTTTGTACAGGTCTCAATATTTTTTTCAGAAGGCTTTAATGATTTTGCCATAATAATAACTGCTATCTAAAAGTATAGTGCTATACATTGGTAAAGTACTAACTAAAGTATAGTAAAGATAAATAAATTTGCATAAACAAACAAAAAATAATATGGCAACTACAACATGGGTACTGGATCCCTCACATTCGGAGTTAAATTTCAAGATCAAGCATTTGATGATCTCATCAGTCTCCGGTAAATTCACCTCGTTCACCGGCAAGGTGCAAACAGAAGAAGATGATTTTAGCAGTGCAAAGATAAATTTCACTACAGCTGTAAATTCTATCAATACAAGCAATGAACAGCGCGACGCACACCTGAAAGCGGTAGACTTTTTTGATGCCGTTAACCATCCTGAAATGCATTTTGAAAGCAATGGTATGGAAAAGATAGATGAAGACAATTATAAATTGCATGGAACACTAAGCATTCGGGGTATAAGCAAACAGATTGGCCTGAATGTAGAATACGGCGGCACTACAATTGATCCGTGGGGAGGAACAAGAGCAGGTTTTGCCATTTCTGTAAAGATCAACAGAAAAGATTTTGGCTTAAATTTTAGCATGGTGTCTGAAACTGGTGGTGTATTATTGGGAGAAGAAGTAAACTTATCAGCAGAAGTTGAATTGGTGAGGGAGGTGGTGGAGGAATTGGTGTAATGGAAAACTGATACGGGATACCAGATACCGGATTCCAGATACCAGATACTAGATACTAGATACTAGATACTAGATACTAGATACTAGATAATTTACTCTTCGGTAACTAGAAGTAAGTAACTGGTATCCAATATCTGGTTTACCTATTTTTTTTCAAATTTCCCTGGTAGAAATCCAGCACCTTAGACCTCAGTAAATATTCATAGCGTGCAACCGTTAGGTTTATAGAGGCTCTGTCAAGATTGTTTTTTATGATCAGGTATTCCACAGAGTTTATAACGCCGGATTCAAACTTAATTTCAGCAGCATGGAACGATTCAGTAAATGCCTTTACCTGTTCCTGTAATACTTTATACCGATCATTCGCGCTTGACATATCTATGTATGCCTGTTCTATAGCCTGTTTAAGCTGAATTCGTGTATTATCTGCTACCAGGGCGGCATTCCGTGCTTCGATCCTTGCAAGTGAAACATTGCTCCTGTTTTTAAAAGCACTAAAAATCGGTATCTGCAAGCTTACGCCATAATATGTATTCAGGTTCTGATCTAACTGGCTTAAATAACTGATCTTTTTGTCATTAAAATTTGTTTGCCTGGTTATCACAGGGATATTGGCGCCACCAACAATTACATAATCGCCTGTCGGAACTTCATTAGTAGTTGTAGCATTGAATATCCTGGCGGCGCTGGAATAGTTCGAATTTAATTGTCCAAATAAAGATAGAGTGGGATAATATGCTGCCGAAGCAACCTTTATTCCTTTGTTGGCTGCTTTGTACCGGAGGTCCGCAGCTTTTACCATTGCTAATTTATTTAAAGCAGTATCATATATTTCTGCAGGCATTTTGGTATAGGTGTCCATTGTTACATCAATTCCTTCGCGGTCGATCTTTATTTCCCTGCTATAAGGCATATTCATTAATTGCGTTAATGATAATTTAGAGGTTTCAAGTGTATTCTCTGCATTAACAATGTTCAATTGATCGGTTGCATACTGGCCCTGCATATCTGAGAGCAGTGATGGTGCAATGGCTCCTTCCCTGTTCAAAGTTTCAAGCCTTTCCATTTGTTTTTTTGTAACCAATGCCTGTTTCTTTCCAAGAGCCAACACATCCTCGTTATTTACGACCTGTAAAAAGGCCACTATAACATTTAATAGAAGATTATCCTTTTCCTGCTGTGACTCAAATTTTGCTGCGCTATGATTAAATTCATTTTGTTTTATTGAATTGCTTATCTGGAAACCATTGAATATTGGTAACACTGCTGTAGCGCTTCCATTTGAAGAAGACAACCGCTGGTTGTTATATGTATTAGTAAACGGATCGATGCTTCTTCCGTTGCTTATTCCGTAACTTATATCTCCGGAGATAGACGGCAGCCGGTTAAACCTGGATTGGTTATAGTTTGTTCTTGCAGTCTGAACCTGCAATTCCTTTTGCTTAACAGTATTATTGTTGATGAGAGCTACGTCAATTGCAGTCTGAAGCTTGTAGGTGGTGCTATTTTGTGCATTGCTACTATAGCAAAATAATAAGCTGATAGTTGTTACGATAAGTGATCTGCTTTTCATGCAATTCATTTTAATTCCTGTTTTAAAGTTCTACCCGCCCATCCAAAAGATTAATGGTCCTGGATCCATATGCCGCATTTTTTTCTGAGTGTGTTACTTGAATGATCGTTACGCCTTCGCTATTTAATTTTTTAAAGATCTCCATGATCTCTTCCCCCTGTTTAGAATTCAGGTTACCTGTTGGTTCATCTGCAAGGATCAATGTTGGTTTTACGATCAATGCCCTGGCAATTCCTACAAGCTGCTGTTGTCCTCCACTAAGCTGGCTTGGAAATAGGTCCTTCTTCCCAACGACCTGGAAGCGATCGAGAATGTCAGCAACCATTGCCTTTCTTTCACCAGATTTAATATCCTGGTATATCAGCGGAGTTTCAATATTCTCATATACCGTTAGTTCATCGATCAAATGGTAAGCCTGGAATACAAACCCGATATTCTTCTTATATATCTCGGCACGCTGTTTCTCTTTTAAATTCAATACATTTTTTCCCATGAATTCATACACACCTTCATTTGGTTCATCAAGTAAGCCTATCACATTCAGCAAACTTGATTTTCCTGATCCAGATGGTCCCATGATCGAAATGAATTCTCCAGCCATTACATCCAGAGTTATGTCCTTTAAAATAAAACTTCGGTTAGCGCCATTGTTATACCACTTGTAAATGTTTCTTAAACTGAGCATTGTAGGGATGTTTACTTATAAATTAAAGGGGTTTTGCGTATAACCATTAGCATGCTAACAGGAATTAGCATTATTCTGTTCTTATGCTTTTTACCGGGTTTGCTACTGCGGCCTTAATTGATTTATAGCCGACAGCAAGCCATGCAATGATGATCGAAGTTGCTATAGCAACAATAAAGAAAACGGGCGTTAATTTAATTCGGAATACAAAATCCTGCAACCAGCTATTCATCATGTAATATGCAACTGGTATAGCAATGATAGATCCTACAATTATAAGTATTGTAAACTCTCTTGAAAAAAGGTAAATGATATTACCCACAGATGCCCCTAATACTTTACGTACGCCTATCTCCTTTGTTCTCTGCACAGCCATGAAGGAAACGAGACCATACAATCCTAAGCAGGAAATGAAAATTGCTATACCTGCAAAGATCTGGTAGAGTAGGGCAAGCTTTTGATCTTGCTGATAAAATTCGGCAATATTCTCATCCATGAATGCACTGGTAAAAGCATACTCCGGGTATGTTTCGTTCCACATCGCTTCTATATTTGCTTTCGCCTTGATAAAATCAGATGACTTTATTTTTATCCCCGCAACGGTGTAAAATTGCCTTCTTTCAGCAATGATGATCGGTTTTATATCTTCTTTTAAGGAATTCGTTTTAAAATCCTTTGTTACCCCAACAATTGTTTTCCATGGCTGGCGTCCCATCCTGATCTCTTTACCTATTGCCACGTTAGCACTTTTAAGTCCTAATTTTTTTATGAGCGTTTCATTAACGACAACATCCAAAGTGGTATCACTCTGGGAATAACCGTTACCAGCTAGAAATTTAAGACCGTATGTTTTAAAATAATTCTCATCAGCATATTTAATATTCAACCCGAAATCTTCATCAGGGCGATGATCATAGGCAAAATTAGTTGACCAATTATTTGCTGAAGAAGGGACATCACTGCTAAAACTCACCGATTGAATGCCCGGCATTTGGATAAGTTTTTGAGCGAAATATTTTTGCCTGGACTGAGCAATACTATCAGTGTTTGAATTTATGATCATTAATGCATCCTTTGCAAAGCCGAGGTCTGCATCTCTTATATATTTCATTTGAGTGACCGCCACGATCGTTCCCACGATCAATACTTGCGAGATCGCAAACTGGGTCACAACCAATCCCCTCCTTATCGAAATACCGCCGACCGTAGCTGAGGTGATCTTATTTTTCAATGCCAGCGCAGGTTTGAAGCCAGAGAGTATCAAAGCCGGGTATAGGCCTGCAAACAGGGTAACAACAATTACCAATATAAGTATGAAACCAAATGTCTGGGGATTAAATAAACTCAATGATTCAGAAATGAATGCTATGTGTTTAATAAAGGGAAGACATATTAGCGCAATGCCGATAGCCAGTAGTACAGATATAATAACAATGAAAGCTGTTTCTCCTATAACCTGGTTGAATAATTGCCTGCGGTAGCTTCCCAATACTTTCCTTATACCAATTTCCTTACTCCTGCCGACTGCCTGCGCCGTAGAGAGATTTATAAAATTTATACAAGCCATTATAATAATGAAAATCGCTATCAGTGAAAGTGTCCATAAGGTAGACCGCTCTGTAATATGATCCCCGAAGATCTCCACACGTTTATCAAAATGAAGGTAACTTAACGGTTGAAGCATATTTGTGCGCACAGTCCTATTATTCATATAATTTTTCTTGCCGAAGGCAAGCAATTGCTTATTTACCTGTGGTTCAGAAAGTTCGTTCGGAAGCAACATAAATATTTGAAAATTGCTTGTGGTCGCACTCCAGTCCTTTGAATAAAAATAAACCCCGTTACTTGCCTTTGCAGTTTCAATTGATGTTACGATGGCTAATGGAAAGTCTGTATTACCTGGCACATCTTCGAGGATGCCTGCAACCTTAACCGTTATAGCGTTGTCCAACTTTAAATATTGGCCTGTTGCATTCTTCCAGTCACCGAAATATTTTTCCGCCATTTTTTTTGTTAGAACCGTTACGTTTGGATCTTTCAAAACAGCCGGTGAGCCAACCAACCAATCATAATGAAATACCCGGAAGAATTCCGGGTCGGTAAAGAAGAAGCCGGTTAGTTCAATGAATTTTTTTCCCGGTGATGGGTTTGAAGCATTTGATCCCAGCACAGTTACCTGGCTACCGTAGTTTGCCATCAGTGGAGTTGTAACTACCTGTGGCATATCAACCCTCAATGCTTCTAATGCAGGAAAGGGAATACCAGGCGTATAATTTACCTCACCATCACTTTTATCTTCCGTTATTACATGGAATATCTTATTATAATCCGGCTGGAATTTATCATAACTTAATTCATATTTAAGAACTGTGAAGAGTAATAAACATGATGCTATTCCGATTGCAAGCCCGGTTATATTGATAAATGAAAACCCTTTGTGCCTTACAAGGTTTCTAACTGCGATCTTTAAATAGTTCTTTATCATAGCATGTATGCTAATTCCTTAATTATGCCAAATTTAGAACTCATTGTCCATAAACTATTTAGCAGGGATTCTAACAATCAAGTGTCCGTTTTCGTACACCTGTTGTACGGAAATGAAGTGATCCATTGCTTGGTGTAGAAAAAAGTAGACCCATACGATTATTTGAAATTCGGTAGCATTAACAATTGTGTTGATAGCACTGTCTATGGCCAGCTTCCAGTGAATAAAAAATGAGATCTAATCGCCCTATTTTAATGAACCTGGGTTATACATTGAGAGGCTTTTTTCATGTTTGAGTACTTTGATCTGGGTTTATAGCTATTAGCTTTGGGTTATTAAATTATCATTGATCATTCTGTTCTTTCTATTGTTTTACCCATCATTCTGTTCGCAGACTTTTTACAGGATTAGCCATTGCTGCCTTAACTGCCCTGTATCCCACTGTTATCCATGCAATAATAATTGAACCTACAACAGCAAATAAGAAAACCGCCGGCCCCAATTCTATTCGATAACTATAATTCTGTAACCATTGCTTCATGATGTAATAGGCAATGGGAGTGGCAATAATAAAGGCAATGAGGATCAGTAACGAAAACTCTTTTGAGAGCAGGTATACTATATTTCCCACAGTAGCACCCAGCACTTTCCTTATGCCTACCTCCTTAGTGCGTTGCACCGCCATAAATGATACAAGTCCGTATAAACCGAGGCAACTGATAAATATAGCAATGATGGCAAAGACGGTATACAATTGTGAAAGTTGGTTCTCTTGTTTATAGAAATCTTCAATGGTGTCATCTAGAAATTTATATTGGTAAACATAATCGGGGAAGGCTTCATTCCAGTGTTTTTCAACAAAGGAAAGTGTTGCTTTTTCAGCTCCCGGCATAATCTTAATATTGATGGTTTGATAAACATCTTTCCATGTACTCATAACAACAGGCGCCATTGGCTCCCGCAGAGAATGTGTATTGAAATCTTTAACCACACCCACAATAGGCCCGTGCTTGTTACCATTCCAAAAGTTAAGTTCTTTACCGATTGCAAAGGCAGGATCATTTATTCCAAGTTTTTTAAGCAATGTTTCATTTACTACAAATTCATGAACAGTGTCACTGGGAAAATAAGGCCGACCTGCTATAAAAGTAAGCCCATATGTTTTAAAATAATCCGGATCAGCCCATTTAAGATTGGCATTAAAATTTGTATTTTTAGTAGAATGATCAAACATAAAATCACTTTGCCAGCCACTCTCTGAAGACGGACTTGAAAAACTGAAACTTATGTTCTTAATCCCAGGATGTTGTAGCAGCTGCATACGAAGCATTTCCATTTTTAACTGGCTGATACTATCGCCAGGTATATCAATATTAACAATCGCTGCCTTATCAAACCCGAGTGAAGCGGTTCTGAAAAAATTCATTTGGTTCACAACGATCAAAGTACCGATGATCAAAACATGAGCAATACTAAATTGTAAGATCACCAGTCCTCGCCTTAAAGAAATGCCTCCAACCATATTGGTTGATATCTTACTTTTTAATGCATTGATCGGATTAAAGCCTGATAAAATAAAAGCAGGATAAAGTCCAGACAATAGTGTAACTAACAATCCTACGCCAGCAAGGAAAAGTATCAGTGCATTATTTTGAAACAAATGCATCGATAACTTTACTTCAAGCAATTGGTTCACAAATGGCAACATAGCTGCCGCAATGCCAGTAGCCAGAATAGCGGCAAACAGCGTAATGATGGCTGTTTCAGAAAGAAACTGCAAGGCCAGTTGCCTGCGATTGCTTCCCAACACTTTTCTTACGCCAACCTCTTTGGCACGGTTCACCGCTTGTGCAGTTGCAAGGTTTATAAAATTTACGCAGGCTATTATTATTAGAAATATTCCGATAAGTAATAATGCCCGGATCAAAGACCTGCTAAAAGTATGATCTCTGAAATTTCCAAAACGTTCATCATAATGAATATCACTTAAAGGCTGCGCAGTGTATGCATCCTTTGCATACTCTGCAGGTTTATGCTTTTTTGCAAACGCCAGCAGATCAGTATTAAATTTTTTTACGGGAAGGTCTGGTGGCAATACAACAAAACAATATGCATTGCTGTAAGTGCTTACCCAATCTTCCAAATTATTTTTAATATTTGTATTTCTAAGTGTAGAATAGGATGCAACGATCCCCAAAGGAAAATCGGTATTGGGAGGAACATTTTCAAGTATGCCATTGACCTTATAAACTTCTTTGTTATTTCGGGTGATCGTTTTGCCTAAAGCCAATCTCCAATCACCAAAATATCTTTCAGCTATTTCGCGGGTTAATACGACGCTATTAGGTTCTGTCAATGCAGATTTTGGATTCCCCAATAACCATTCAAATTTAAACATCGAAAAAAATGACGGCTCAGAGAAAAACACATCTACGTCACTAAATTTCTTTGGAGGTTTTCCATTTTGAGCCTCTACCGTCAACTGGTCACCATCATGCATAAATATTGACGCGATCTTTTTCAGCTGAGGAAAATCCATTTGCAATCCTGGACCTACGGGGAATGACACTCCTGCTGAATAAGATATATCCTCTTCAGTATGATGAATACTACCAACCCTATATATACTATTCTTCCCCGGATGAAAATCGTCAAAGCTACTTTGAAATTGCACGACAAGGAATATTAACAAAGAAGCTGCAATACCAATGGTGAGACCAAGGATGTTGATTATCGTATAGCTTTTGTTACGTTGTAAATTCCGGAATGCTGTTTTAAAATAATTTTTTAGCATAAGAAAACGTTAAGCTGCAAGCTGTTGGCTTTTAGCGGTTGTTTGAAACTGGTGGTTCATAAGAATTCAAAAGTTTATTTGGCTACGTGTCATTCTGTTCGTAGGCTTTTTACAGGGTTTGCAATTGCCGACTTTATCGCCTGATAGCTAATGGTAAGTAAAGCGATCACCATCGTTATAATTCCTGCCACCACAAATACCCACCAGCTTATATGTATCCTATAGGCAAAATCTTCGAGCCATTTATTCATTGTCCACCATGCAATTGGAACCGCCAGAATGATCGCTATTATAACAAGCTTTAAAAAATCTTTTGACAGCAATTGAACTACTCCCTGTACACTAGCTCCTAAAACTTTTCTAATTCCAATCTCTCTTGTACGTTGTTCAGCCATAAAGGTCGCAAGTCCAAACAATCCAAGGCAGGCAATGAAGATCGCAAGTAATGAAAACGTCATAGCAATGCGGCCTACACGCATTTCTGATCTGTACATTGCATCGAAAGATTCATCTAGAAAATCATGTCTAAAAGGCATACCCGGGGCCATTGTCTTCCACTTACTTTCAGCTTGTTGTAATATATCTGTTGTATTAGCTGCATTTATTTTCATGGCCAACTGTCCCCGGCTTCTCCCTAACATAAAACATAATGGGCCTATATTCCGGCGAAGTGATTCATAGTTAAAATCCTTAATTACACCGATAACGTTGTAGGACACCTGAGAATTATTATTGTCCCCCATGGTATAGATCTTCTTTCCTAAAGCATTGTCATAGCCAAGGACCCTGGCTGCAGCTTCATTCAAGATCATTGCAGTGGAATCGGTACCGAATTCTTTGGAAAAATTTCTTCCTTTAAGCAACTGCATCCCCATTGTTTTTAAATAATCATGATCAATTCGCCAGACTTGCATGGAGAGTGCATTCTTCGAATCCATTACAGGGCTGCTGGAAAAAGAGTTATCACTCCGGGATGAAGCGACGGGCAGATAACTGCTTAATGTTGCGCTCACAACACCATTTACTTTTAGCATTTCATTTTTATATGCATCCAGGTTATTGTCCAGTGAATATGCATTGTTTACGATCAGCACCTGGTCTTTGTTGAACCCGACCTTTTTTGTCTGGATATAATTAAGCTGATTATAAATTACGATGGTTCCAATGATCAGCATAATAGATGTTGCGAATTGAAATACAACCAAAGAACTTCGTAAACCGACGCTTTTATTTCCTACGTTTAATTTTCCCTTAAGCACCTGGATAGGCTTAAAACCTGATAAAAACAGCGCCGGGTAACTGCCTGCAAAAAGCCCTACCATTAAAGGCAATGCCAGGATAAATAACAAAGTTTTGCCTGAAAAGAAATTCCTTAATTGCATTTGCTTTCCCGAAACATCATTGAAAAAAGGGAGGACAAGGTAGGCAATAATTATGGCCAGGATCAATGATATCACCACCATCATTGTTGATTCAATTAAAAATTGCGCAATTAAATGTTTTCTTTCTGTACCAAGAACTTTTCGAATACCAACCTCTTTTGCCCGATTTGCTGAACGTGCCGTAGATAGGTTCATGAAATTGATACAGGCGATCAGCAATATAAATAATGCCACCGCGGAAAAGATATATACAAATTGAATATTGCCGTTGGGCTCAAATTCTGCTGTAAGATCCGAATGCAGGTGGATGTTCGTCAATGGCATCAAAGAATATTGAAGCTTATTGCCGGATTTTTCAAATTCTTCGATATTGCTGATCTTCATAAATTGCTGTGCCTGGGGTACAATATATTTATTCAGCACCTGCTTAAAATTCTTTTGAAAAGCTTTGTAATCCGTCCCCTTCCGGAGAACTATGTACGTTTGAAAATTATTGCTTAAAAAATTGTTCCATTGGTAATCCACATTATCCATTGAAAAGATCATTGTAAAATGAAAATGCGAATTTTCGGGGATATCCTTTATGACCGCGGTAACTTTATATGGTTGCTTGTTCGCTTCAATAAATTTTCCCATTGCATTGGTGGTGCCAAAGTATTTTACTGCCGTCTTTTCGGTAATAACAACTGAATTTGGCTCATTCAAAGCCGTTTTTGTATCCCCGGAAATAACCGGCAATGTAAAAACATCAAAAAAGGTTGAATCAGCATAAACGGTTTTTGGCTGATTGATGAATTGATTACCTTTTTTTATCAGCTGGGCGTCATTATTATACAGGCGTGTATATTGCTCCACTTCAGGATAATCCTTCTTCAGCGTTGCACCCATTGGATCAGAGGATACAGCGAGATGCAACTCATTTCCTCCAAATTTAATGTCAGCATTTACCCTGTATATACGGTCGGCCTTTTCATTATACCGGTCATAACTTAATTCGTCGATAACATATAATGCGATCAGTAAAAAGCATGCGAGACCTATCGCAAGTCCAATAACATTTATCGAGGAGAACATTTTATTCTTTAATAAATTGCGAAAGGCAACTTTAAAATAATTTTGCAGCATAAGGAAAACTTTTAAGCTATTAGCGGATAGCCTGATTGGTAATATTTTGATCTACTCGGTTCTTAAACTTTTTACAGGATTCGATAATGCTGTTTTTGTGGCCTGGAAGCTGATGGTTAGAAAAGCGATCAATGCTGCAACGATACCCGCAATCGCAAGCACCCACCACTCTATGTTTATCCGATAAGCAAAATCCTGCAGCCACTTATTCATAGAGAACCAGGCAACCGGGAATGCGATGATCGCCGCAATCAACACCAACTTCAAAAAATCTTTTGATAATAATAGTAAGAGACTATTTACACTTGCTCCCAACACTTTCCTAATACCAATTTCCTTTATGCGTTGTGTGATCGAGAATGCTGACAATCCGAATAAACCCAGGCAAGCTATAAAAATTGCAATGCATGCAAAAATGGTAAATAAAGTACCTTGTTTTTGCTCGGCATCATAAAGGCGTGAATAGCTTTCATCAAGAAAAGTATAAGTGAATGGAGCATCTGGCAGGTATTTATACCAGGCTGTCTGTATCTTATCTACAGTGGCTGCGATGTTATTGCCACTAACCTTTACTGATAGGCTGTTAAACCTGTTATTGGCAATGGTGCCGTATACCATTATTAGTGGCACTATCTTTTGATGCATTGATTCGAAATGAAAATCCTTACACACACCGATCACCTTACCGCGAACTCCATTATAAGCAAGGTCTTTACCTATGGCAACTTGCGGAGACTTCCAATTCAGGATTTTTACTGCAGCTTCATTTATTACATAATTAACGGAGTCGGTTAAAAATTCCTTCGAAAAATTCCTTCCAGACGCAAAGCTGATATTATACGTTGGTATGAATTCCTGGTCAACTGATATAACCTTTAAATTAACCTGCATCGGGACCATAGAATCTCCGGACAATACACTTGTTCCTGATGCATCTAACAGGCGACCAGTTGGAACCCTGGAGGAGCGAGTAAGATTCTTAATTGTAGATTCCTTTAGAAGATCATTTCGAAACGATTCAAATTGCGGGTTAAGAGCACCGTTATAAGGTACATTGATCACATGGTCCCTGTCATAACCTAGTGAAGCCTTTTGCATATAACGCAATTGCTGGAAAACAATGACTGTGGCTATAATAAGGATGATGGAAATGCTAAATTGTATCACTACCAGCATTTTTCTAAAGAACACACCAACTGATCCAACCTTCAATATTCCCTTTAATACCTGGATCGGCTTGAATGAGGACATGAATAGTGCCGGATAAATTCCGCTGATAATTCCAACAGCAAAAGGTAATAACAACAGTGGTATCATGATCTTCCACTGCAATAAAATATTAATAGATAGCTGTTGACCGGAAATTTTATTTAACAAGGGAA
Organism: Ferruginibacter sp.; assembly: GCA_039920685.1. Classification (GTDB taxonomy): domain Bacteria; phylum Bacteroidota; class Bacteroidia; order Chitinophagales; family Chitinophagaceae; genus Ferruginibacter. Next base: position 14,144 of record JBDSDG010000302.1, on the reverse strand, counting down.
GAGTGATCCATGTAAGGAAAAGGGACATCAGTAATGCTGAGCAGGCTACCAGGATAGATTCACTTAAAAATTGCCCGATGATCTCTTTTCTTTCAGCACCAACTACTTTTCTGATACCTACTTCACGTGCACGCAATACAGAACGTGCAGTAGACAGGTTCATGTAATTGATACATGCGATCAATAAAATAAATAATCCTATCGCAGAAAATATATAGACCCGGTTCATATCACCATTCTGTTCTATTTCATCATCTAAATGGGATGTGAGATGAATAGCTGAAAGTTTTTGCAGAAATAATTTTGTTCCAGCCGATGGCCTGTTTATTGGAGGCGGGCCGGGAAACCTCACATACTTATCTAAAAACGAAGGAAACTGCCTGGCTATCTTTTGTACCGGATAATTCTTAGGGAACATCAGGTAAGTATAGAAGGAATTGTTACCCCAATTGGTTTCCAGCTGTCTTTCTCCATAGACGGTGGTATCCTTTAAAGAATTAAATGATAATAATATCTGCGGATGAAGATGGGCATTGGATGGGAAGTCTTTGAAGATCCCTGTGACCTTATAAGTAAAAAGCCTGTCAATCCTGATTATTTTATTCATTGGGTCTTCATCACCAAAGTATTTCCTGGCCATCGATGGAGTAAGCATGAGCGAAAAAGGTTCAGATAATGCATTCTTTGCATTGCCTTTAATCACGGGCACAGGGAAAAAATCAAAAAAATTCTCATCCCCAAAATACGCGGTATTCTCATTGAAAAGTTTTTCGCTATATTTCATAGCGGTATTGCCATTCGGGATCATTCGCGTCATCTTTTCAATATCAGGAAATTCGTTCTTTAGTAGAGGACCCGCGGGAGGAGCCACTGCACTTAAATGCAAAACATCTACACCATCAGGGGTATTAAAACTGCGGGTCACACGGTATATTCTGTCCGCGTTTGCGTTGAACTTGTCATAGCTAAGTTCATTTGTAATGTATGCAATGATCAGCAGGCAGCAGGTAATGCCTACTGTTAGTCCAAATAGGTTAATGAACGAGATGAATGTATGTTTCATCAGGTTCCGCCATGCGGTTTTTAAATAATTCTTGATCATAAAAAGAGCTTTTAGCTATCAGCTTATACCGTTAGCTTGTTTAATAAAATGATGAATTCCCTTCCATTAGCCAATGTCTAACAGCTCTCCTATCTATTCTGTTCTTAAACTTTTAACTGGGTTTGCGATTGCTGCTTTTATTGCCTGAAAACTAACGGTACACAAAGCGATCATTATTGCAACCAATGCTGCAAGTACAAACATCCACCAGCTTATATTTATCCGGTATGCAAATGATTCCAACCATTTGTACATTAACCCCCATGCAATTGGCGTAGCTATTAAAACTGCTATTACGACGAGCTGTAAAAATTCCTTTGACAATAGCCTGACAATTCCACTAACGCTTGCGCCTAAAACTTTTCGGATGCCGATCTCTTTTATTCTTTGCTCAGCAGTGTAGGTTGCGAGTCCGAATAACCCCAGACACGCAATTAATATGGTAAGAATGGCTGCCATTAAAAAAATGATTTGCCTTACCTGGTCCTGGCGATAAAATAATTCCCATTGTTTGTCGAGGAAATGATATTCGAATAAATGTTTGGGATCAACAGAGTGAAGTATTTCATCCATTTGTGTCAAGTTTGCAGCTATATTGCCTGTCCCCACGTTTACTGTGAAGTAATCAATACTCTGGATCGGATTGTTTGTATGCCCCAGCGCCATTGGTTCAACCATTTCCCGCAGGGATTTAAAATTGAAGTCCTTAACGATACCTATCACACGAACCATGTAAGGCCGATCAAGCGTTTCTATTTCGCCATCAAAATCTGCTGATGGTATTTCTATTAACTGTTCAGTTGGCTCTTTAATACCAAGTTCAATGGCAGCTTTTTCATTAATAATAATTGCCGATGAATCAGCCGGATTTGAAGCATCGAAATTTCTTCCTTTTAAAAGGTGTATCCCAAAAGCTTTTAAAAAACGATCATCAACTCCAAGAAAATATATTTCACTTCCTTTCGGTGATAATGCCCGCGATGCTTTTACACTTACTTTAGGAATGTTCTTCCACTCACCCGGAACACGGGAACTTACAGTTGCATCCCTTACATGCGATAACTTTCCGAATTCTGCCTTGATGGTTTCAGCATCCCTTCTAACCTTCCCGCTGTTTATATCGATGACAACCATTTGGTCTTTTTTAAAGCCCATATCTTTTGTATTGATATATTTCATTTGCATATAAACAACGATGGTTGCAACGATCATAATGATCGATAATGAAAACTGGAAAACGACCAGTGGACGCCGGATCGATAAAGTACCATTACCGGTAGATTTCTTACTTTTAAACAGCTGATACGGTTTCAACCCTGATTGAAATAGTGCAGGGTATATACCGGAAAGCATTGTCACAATTACCAGGATAGATAGGATCCCTATCCAGATACGGTAATCGGTACCCACTCCCAGGACAAGTTCTTTTTCAGTAAATGCATTAAAAAACGGAAGCAGGTATTTAACCATTATCAAAGTAAATACGAGTGAAATGACCGTCATTACAAATGATTCTGATAAGAATTGTCCAATGAGATTTTCCCTCGATGCTCCAACAACTTTTTTTACTGCAATTTCCTTTGCCCTATTTACAAAACGTGCTGTTGTAAGATTAATATAATTGATACAGGCGATCAGTAAAACAAATATTCCTATAATTGAAAATATATAGATGTAAGAAATGTTTCCACCAGTATGTCCCTCAATATCATTTGAGTAAAAATGAATGTCCTTCAAAGGCTGAAGTATAAAACTGCTTTTTAGTTTATTATGTTGGTCCTGGTTTAAAGCAACCAATTTGGCGATCTTTTTTTCAAGTTTATGATTATCTGTATTCGGATCCAGTACCAGATAAGTTGAGAAAGTACTCGAAGTCCAGTCAGCATTCAGGAATTTTTTAAATCCTGCACTAGTCAGGCTTGATTCAGAGAACAAAAGGTTGAAAGATAAATGTGAATTAGCCGGGAATGCTTTTAAAACCCCTGTTATTTTAAAAGGAAGGCTATCGCGATCTGACACCAATATTGTATTACCTATTACGTTTGTGCTATTAAATATTTTTTTTGCAGTTTCTTCTGTAAGGATAACCGAATGTGATTCAGTTAAAGCAGTTTTTCTATTTCCTTTTAATAAAGGAAAATCAAAAACGGTAAGAAAGGACTGATTGCACACCATATAATCCTCATAAAATACATTGGTGTTTTCTGTATTAGAAACATTAACCCTTCCAAAACGTGCAATACGCACAGCATCTTTAATTTCCGGGAAATCAGTTTTTGACTTTTCAGAAACCTGGTAACTGACCATGGCAATTTTCATTTGCTTCCCATCGGGAGTTGTCCGATCTTCAACTACCCGGTAAATATTATGACTATTGTTGTGGAAACGGTCAAAGGTCAGTTCATCAAACACAAATAATGCGATCATTAGAAAACTTGTGATACCTATTGTTAGTCCTATAATATTTATGAAGGAATAAACTTTATGCTTCAGTAAATTCCTCCAGGCTATTTTGAAATAATTTTTAAGCATCGTATTTCTTTTGATGTTATTCGGTTCTCAGGCTTTTAACAGGATTATCAATAGCCGCTTTGATCGCCTGGAAACTTACCGTTATTAAGGCGATCAGCATGGCAACAACAGAAGCCACTACGAATACCCACCAGCCAATCGTTACCCTGTATGCAAAATCCTGCAGCCATTTGTTCATGATATACCATGCAATCGGTGAAGCGATCACCATTGCAATTGCAACGAGCTTTAGGAAGTCTTTAGATAACAAAGCAACAATTCCTGGTACACTTGCACCCATTACCTTTCTTATACCGATCTCTTTTATTCGCTGCTCCGCACTAAAGGTTGCAAGGCCGAATAATCCAAGGCATGAGATCAAAATTGCAATTAATGTAAAATATTTCACAATGTCGGCAAGCCTATCCTGCGCAGCATAATTCTTCTGAAATGATTCATCTAAAAAATTATAATCAAATGGTTCATTTGGATTGAATTGTTTCCATACACTCCCCACCTGTGAAACAAGTTGCTGAAGATCTTTATTCTTTGCATGTACAACGAGGTAACTATAATCAGTATTGCTGTTCAGTTGAAATCCATAAGGTGTGATCGGTAAATGAAGGTCTTCAAAATGAAAATCTTTTACAACCCCAATAAGCATCAATGGATGCGCCTTCCCTTCATAATCGAAGAATACTGGCTTGCCAACAGCTTCCGAGGCGGTTTTATAGCCCATTTTTTTTATTGCCTCTTCATTTAACAACAAAGCATTGATCGTATCTGCAGGAAATTCAGCAGAAAATGATCGGCCTGCCTTTATTTGTATACCTAATGTTTGAATAAACGTTTCATCAATTATATTTAGCTTCGTGATCTTTGCATCATTGACCGTTCTACCTTCTTTGTATAAGCCCCTGTCCATTGGGTTAAAGATCCCAGGATAATAATATGAAGCTCCAACTGAACTTACGTCCGGTAATTTGGTTAACGCTGTTTTCATAGCTCTATAACTTGACTTAGCGTTAACACTCCGAAGCGGTATAATAAGTTCCTGGTCCTTTGCAAATCCTAAATCTTTTGAACGCAGAAAATGCATTTGGTTTCCTATCACCACAGAAGAGATGATCAGTATTGCAGAAATGATAAATTGAAATATAACCAAACCTTTCCGTAAGGAAATTGTAGCAAAAGAATTGGAGAATTTACTCTTTAGGATCTTTACAGGTTTAAAAGAAGATAAATACATTGCAGGATATAATCCAGCAAGCAAGCCGGTGATCACAGACAAAACAAAAAATGCCGAAAGGATCCTTCCATGTTGAAACAAGGAGAAGGTGAGTTTTTTACCAGATGCTGCAGAGAATGCTGGTAAGGCAATGTTAGTAAGTGCTAACGCGATAATAAATGCGATGATACTCATCAGCAGCGATTCCCTTAAAAATTGCCAGACAAGGCTATTGTTATTTGCACCCAGTACTTTGCGAACACCAACTTCTGCTGCACGTTTTGAAGATCGGGCTGTAGAAAGATTCATAAAATTGATGCAGGCGATCAATAAAGCAAATAGTGCGATAGACCCAAGAATATATAAGTAGGTCATGCTCCCGGGAGGTGTAACATTTTCTGTTGTCCTGGAACGAAGGTGAATATCCTTAACGGCTGTTAAGAATTGTAATTTTGAAAATCCTGCAGCCCTGAGATCATTACCAGCATACTTTTCAATAAATGCAGGAAATTTCTTTTCCAGGTTATTTGCACCAGCGTCTTTCTTTAGTCGAAAATATGTATAAAACATATTGTTGAATGCAAGGTTGTTTGTTTGGGAGGCATACCTGTCGATCTCCCCGCCTTTAAAAGCTATAAAAAACCTGCCATCAATATGTGAAGGGATATCTGGGGCTTTGAACACACCTGTCACTTTCATATCTGCCTCACCGTTAGTGCTGCTACTTATATGGATCACTTTATTCAACGCCGGATAATGGCCGAACAGTTTTACAGCAATATCTTCATTTAATACAATGCTATTTGGCTCATTCAATGCAGTTGAAAAATCGCCTTCTTTAAAATCGTATTTAAAAAAACTGAAAAAGGCAGGATCAGCAAGAAATCCTTTTGTTTCATAGAACGCAGTGGCATTGCCGCCTGAGGATCGTAGAAGTGTCTTGTCTTCTCCAAACAATGAAAGCAGTCTTACAGATTCTTCAATCTCCGGAAACTGCTGTTTCATCATTATTCCCATTGGTGCGGGCGTATTTGCACTGGAATGGACTTCGCCACTATTGAGGAAGGTAGTTCCGAGTTGGTAAATACGATCAGAATCCATATGTGCCATATCATAGCTAAGCTCGTGCTTAAGGTATAATGTTATAAGCAGGCAACAGGTTAACCCGATTGACAGACCGAAAATATTGATGAAAGAAAACACTTTGTGCTTCATCAAATTTCGCCACGCGATCTTGAAATAATTTGTGATCATAACTTTTTATTTAGCTGTTAGCTATTAGCCCTTAGCTGCTAGAGTTTATTCGATCATTAATTTCTGATAATTGCTGATAACTTTACTATTCTGTTCTTAAACTTTTTACCGGATTCGCAATGGCAGCCTTAATTGCCTGGAAGCTAACAGTTGCCAATGCAAATAAAAGAGCCGCAATTCCTGTTAAAGCAAAAACATACCAGGCTATATTTATCCTATACGCAAAATCCTGTAGCCATTTGTGCATAAAATACCATGCTAGAGGAGCGGCAATAACCAATGCAAGAAGGATCAATTTTAAAAAGCCTTTCGATAATAATCCAATGATAGCAGATATGGAAGCGCCTAATACTTTGCGAATACCAATTTCTTTTGTACGATTTATCGCAGCCAGTGCTGCAAGGCCAAATAATCCAAGGCATGCAAGGAAGATCGAGATACCTCCTGCCCATCCAACAATGTTGCTCCATTTGGATTCATCCTTGTAGAACCGGTCAAGGCTATCATCTAAAAATTCATATTTAAATGGAAGGCCTGGTATTACACTTGCCCATGCTTTTTTCATAACGTCCAAAGAAGCTGTAGGATCCCCGGCCCTTATCTTCACAAAATATTTATAAGGTGCATAATCATTGAACTGGTGAAACATCTGAGGATTTATGGCTTCCCTGAATGGCCTGAAATTAAAATTCTTTACAACTCCTATTACGACAGGTGTTTTATTTTCCGAATAACCTTTTAGTTCCTGTCCTACTGCATTTTGAGTCGTCCAGCCGAACTCTTTTACCATAGCTTCGTTAATGATCACTGATGTCACTGTATCTGATGAGATCGCAGGATCAAAATTTCTTCCTGCTAGAAATTTTATTCCCATCAATTTGATAAAATCATTATCGATAAAATATTCAAACACATCTCTTTGTTTCCCATTGTATTCAAAGCCTGAAATACTAAAGCCGGTACCTTCTCCAAGGCCTAATTCAGATCCGGCAATTCCGATTACCTCAGTGTGGCTTTCCAATGCATGTTTAAATAACGGAAAGACTTTTTTAGTATCAGTACCATCGGCGGCAACCATAACAATATTTTCTTTGTTGAAGCCCGGGTTTTTAGAACGCATGAATTTCAACTGTTGTAAAATGATAACGGTACAGATCACCAGGCCGATAGAAAGAATAAATTGAACCGTTACCAATGACCGTGTAAAAAAATTAGACCCTCCTACACGTACCTTGCTTTTTAATACTTCAATAGGCTTGAAACCTGAAAGGATAAATGCGGGATAACTCCCTGCCAACAGGCCAACAACTAATACGAGTCCGGCCAACATCCAACTCAGTTCAGGGTAACTGGCAAAAGAGAAGCTTATGTTCCGCCCGGATAATTGATTGAAGAATGGCAATAAAAATTTACTTAGTAATAAGCCAATGAAGGCAGAAAAAATGCTTAGTAATAAGGATTCTGCAATGAACTGGTAGATCAGTTGCTTGCGGCCACTCCCAATAACCTTTCTCACGCCTATTTCTTTGGCCCTGTTTGCCGATCGGCCAATAGCTAACGTTGTAAAGTTGATGCAGGCGATCAGCAATACCGCAGCTGCAATAGATAATAATATCCAGATATTTTTAGGATCAATGGCACCAATGCTGCCACCACCGATCCTTGTATCCGTATGCATTTCTTTTAATGGCTGCAGACCAAAGCTTATTGGTGAACCAGCCTTTTTCCAATCACCATTCTTACGAACATCCTTATCCTCATCAGGATAATATTTTTTTCGAAAGGCTGAAAGCTTTGCTTTTTCAAGCATGAGTTTGCTACTAGGTTTCAATTGCACAAAGGTCTGAAAGCCTGAACGGCCCCAGTTGTTCACTCCCTGTTGCCCGGAGCTGGTAGACTCCATGTATGCCCAACTTGCAACAATATTAAATTGTATGGTTGAATTCACAGGCGCATCTTTCACCACAGCACTTACAATAAATGGCTCAAATTTATCTTCCTTTATCTCAATTGTTTTCCCGATAACATCAATGCTTCCAAATAATTGTTTTGCTGTTTCTTCTGATAACACAACATTTCGTTGGTTTTCTAATGCAGAAGATTGATCGCCTGACAAAAACCTAAAACTAAACACCTGGAATATTTGTGGATCAGCAAAACAAACTTTTGCTCTGGTAACTTTACCTTCAGCTTTTACAAAATCTTCTCCCCATGCATCCCTGAACCTTACATAATTCTCAACACCGGGCAGCTCCTGCTTCATGGCGGGACCTAATGGCATAGGCATGTAAGAAGTTCCCCTGGCTTCATCACCTCCGATAGGTTCTGTCCAACGATAAACACGAAATATATTATCTGCATTTTTATGAAAGCGGTCAAAGCTGAACTCGTTCACTGCATACAATAAGAACAGACTGAAACAGGCAAGCCCAACAGATAAGCCAAATACATTAATAAGGGCAAGACCTTTTTGTTTTGACAAATTGCGAAAAGCAATCTTTAAATAATGTCTTATCATAAGGAAAACTTTTTAGCTATACGCTATACCAATATATTTTCGGTAACTGTTTGTCCATCAAGCATACGAATGATACGATGGCTATACCTGGCATCATGTTCAGAGTGCGTGACCATGATGATTGTTGTTCCTTTTTCGTTGAGATCAGTGAGCAATTGCATTACTTCATTACCATTGGAAGAATCCAGGTTACCTGTGGGCTCATCCGCCAGGATAAGTTTTGGATTGTTCACTACTGCCCGGGCTACTGCTACGCGTTGCTGTTGGCCACCTGATAACTGTTGTGGATAATGGTTCCTGCGATGCATGATCTGCATTTTATCCAACACCTCTTCAACCCGCTTTTTTCTTTCAGGAGCTTTTATGCCAAGATAGATCAATGGCAACTCTACATTCTCAAAAACAGATAATTCATCGATCAGATTAAAGCTCTGAAAAACGAAACCAATATTGCGTTTCCGAAGATCAGCACGCTTCCTTTCATTGAAATCAGCCACCTCGATCCCATTAAATAAGAAACTACCATCATCCGGATCATCCAGGAGACCAACAATATTTAGCAGGGTTGATTTGCCGCAACCTGATGGCCCCATGACTGCAACAAATTCACCTTCCTTCACTTCAAAAGAAAGCTTATTCAAGGCCACAGTTTCTACATCTTCAGTGCGATAGATTTTTTCCAATTGAGAGATCTTTATCATTGCTATTTTAGGTTTTATTTAAAAACTTAGATGGTTAAAAAATATGGATGATAAGTAAAAATTTCCTCAGAAACTGGTTTTGATTTCTGTACAATCTTAAAATGACAGATAATTTTACATTCTTTTGGTTCAGCAAATGATATGATGCTTATCAAAAAAATGAATGTTAAACAGTAGAAAATTTTCTTTTTCATAAACTAAATTTAATTTGTTGGCAAAACGATCATTATTATACACGTTACGAATTATGCTTACACCTAATTGCTTACTTCTTTAACACCAATTCCTGCATATCACCATAATTCTCATAACTTGATGTCACTACTTTTTCTCCAGGCTTTAACCCTTGCAGCACTTCATAATAATCCGGATTCTGACGGCCTAACTGTATATCCACTTTATACGCAGCACTTCCGTTGTCGTTAACTTTAAAAATCCAGTTTCCACCGGTTTGTTGATAGAAGCCTCCTTTAGGCAGTAGCAATGCCTGTGTTTCATCGCTTAATGCGAGCCTGATCTGCAATGTCTGTCCTCTACGGATCCCTTGTGGAACGTCTTTTACAAATTCCATATCCACCTGGAAGCGGCCATTATTCACCTGGGTAAAAACTTTTTTAATGGTTAGCTTATATGTTTTACCTGCAAAATCAAAATCTCCAGAAAGCCCAATAAATATCCGAGACAGGTAATGCTCATCAATATCCACTCTCACTTTATAACCGCTTAAAACATCGATCTGTCCAAGCCGCTCACCTTTATTCTTAGATTGACCCAGCTCGGCATCAAGAGATGTAAGCTGGCCATCTATGGGAGCACGAACGATCAGGTCTCCAACTTTTTGACGCATAACATTCAATGCATTCTGGCTACCTTCAAATGATTGGCGTGCTTGTCTCACCTGTTGTTCATTGGATTCAGCATCTTGAGCTAATATCTTATCACTTAGCGTTTTCTTCTCTAGTAAATAGTTGTAATTATTTTCTGATTGTTGAAACTCCATTTTGCCGATCACCTTTTGTTCGTATAACCGCTTATTCAGATTATAGATACGCTCGGCTTCCTTGAACTGGCTTTCTACATCACTTTTTTGGTTGAGCTTGCCTACGGTATTTTGTTGCGCCGCATTTTTTGAGATCTGCATTTGAGTAAGCAGGTTATAAACATTTGTTTGCTGAGTTACAAGTCCAAGCTGAAGATCTGTATTTGATAATCTTAAGATAGGATCACCTTTCTTCATCATAGCTCCGTCTTCAACATATTTTTCTTCTACACGGCCGCCTTCCACCGCATCCAGGTAAATAGTTGTGAGCGGCAGCACAACGCCATTAACCGGAATAAATTCCTGGAAAGCACCTTTTTTAATTTCGCTGATGGTGATCCTTTCGGTATCAACATTCAGCCTGCTCTTACCGGATGTAAAATAATAACTGGCGCCTATCAAAAAAACAACTGCTAGGATACCCGTGATAGTTAGTATTCGTTTTTTAGACCACTTCTTTTTTTTAATAACTCTGTCCACATCTGAAATTTTAAAAAAATGCTTTATTTACAATCAGGTTATCACAGGATAAGGATTTCATGACTATACTTTCGCATAATATCTATGAACACAGTGCCAATGTTTAACAAACATGACAGTCAATAAGTTATATTCCCGAAATCTACGAAACTGTTCTGTATTGATACAGCAGGTGTACGCTTTTGATACAGTCCGACAGCCCGGTTTTCCCTTAAAGAATTAGTTGCCATCATTTTGTAAATGTGGTATACTTGCAACACAGACAGTATACCTTATCATATGAATTTAAAAAATGCTACCATATTGATCATCGATGATGATACTGATGTGCTGACAGCGGTTAGGCTATTGTTGAAAACTGATGTAAAAGAGGTGGTTACCGAAAAAAATCCAGAAAATCTTCGCTGGCTTTTATCCAAACAGTCGTTCGACCTCATTCTTTTGGATATGAATTTTACCAGCTCGATCAACACTGGGAACGAAGGATTGTTTTGGCTAAAAAAAATTAAAGAATCCGGATCGGAAGGTTGCGTTATCATGATAACAGCATATGGCGACATCGATCTTGCTGTAAGATCATTAAAAGAAGGCGCAGCAGATTTTATAGTTAAGCCATGGCACAATGAAAAACTTGTGCAAACCATAAAAGATACATTAAAGTCTAAAGGCACAAGATCAGAAGGAATTCGTCCGGGCGCTTCAATAAAAGGCAAAGAACTCATTGGAGAATCCGAGGAACTACAGGATATATTTTTTAAGATCGAAAAGATCGCTCCAACTGATGCCAACATCCTGATCCTTGGTGAAAATGGTACGGGAAAAGACCTAATAGCACGCGCCATTCATGAACATTCGTTGCGTGCAGACATGCCCTTTGTAAAAGTTGATGTTGGCGCGTTATCGGAATCCCTTTTTGAAAGTGAATTATTCGGTCATAAGAAAGGTTCGTTTACGGGTGCAGGTGAGGAAAGAGCCGGCAGGTTTGAAGCGGCGAATGGCGGAACACTATTTCTCGATGAGATCGGAAATATTTCATTGCAGCAGCAGGCAAAATTACTGAGCGTGTTACAAAACAGGCAGGTTTCAAGAGTAGGCAGCAACGAAGTTGTAAATATTGATATCCGGCTGATCTGTGCTACTAATCTTCCCATTGCAGAACTTGCAAATGAAAGCAATTTCCGAAAGGACCTGATATACAGGATCAACACAGTCGAAATTGAAGTACCTCCTTTAAGGAAGAGAAGAGATGATATCATGTTGCTTGCAAAACATTTTTCCGCGATCTATGCTGCAAAATATTTGAAGCCGGAACCTGAGTTTGATTCAAAAGCGACGGACAAGCTACTTCACTATAATTTTCCTGGAAATGTCCGCGAGCTTCAATATACTATGGAGCGGGCCGTGATCATGTCGGAAGGAAAAGTTCTTTCAGCAACAGACCTCCTTTTTTCACCTCTCGAATCCGCAGGTAAAACAAATACTGAGCATGTAGAAATGAATCTCGGGGTTGTTGAAAAAAACACAATTCTGCAGGTGATCGAAAAACATCATGGAAATATAAGCAAAGCTGCAAAGGAGCTAGGACTAACAAGAACCGCACTGTACCGCCGATTAAATAAGTATGATATTTAAGAATTTAAAATGGAGCATTTTAATACGGGTAATTCTTGCCTTTATTACTATTACTGCCGCAGCTTGGTTAATGGTGAACGCATTTTATGTTTACCTGATCATAGTTTTACCGATCGTCATTTACCAGGCCTATGACCTGTATAATTTTCAGCATAAAGCTGTGACTGAACTAGATCAATTCGTTGAGTCTGTGCATTACCGTGATTTCTCCCGTCATTTTGATGTAAAGCATGCGCCTACGGAATTACAGCCAATGAGAAAGGGATTTAACCAGATCAATGACACTTTCAAAGTGATCAGTAAAGAAAAAGAAACCCAATATCAGTACCTGCAAAAAATTCTTGAGCTGGTAGATACCGGCATTTTATCGTACGAAGCTATTACTGGTGAAGTAATGTGGATGAATGAATCACTTAAAAAAATGCTCCAGCTTCCCTATTTAAAAACAATTCATTCATTAGGTAAGCGTGATGATGGATTGTATCATGATGTTATTGGTTTAAAGCCAGGTGAGGGAAAGATCGCAACTGCTATGTTGGAAAAAGGATCATTCAAAGTATTGATATCAGCCACAGCATTTCAAACAGAAGGAAAAATATTCAAGCTGATAGCCTTCCAGAATATTAATGAAGCCATGGATGAAACTGAATCGAAAGCATGGCAAAAATTGCTGGGCGTTATGACACATGAGATCATGAATTCTGTTGCACCTATTTCATCGTTGGCAGAAACTTTAAAGAACCGGCTTCAGAAATCCATCCCTGACTTAAGTAATAAATCAGGAGCTGTAGATGACCTGGAATTAGGAATAGAAACAATCAAGAGAAGAAGTGAAGGCTTATTAAAATTTGCGGAGACATACCGGAATCTGAATAAGATCACGCAACCCAATCTTAAAAAAGTATATGTCAGAGATCTTTTTGAAAGCTTATACCAGCTGATGCAGCCTACCCTGGATCAAAAAAATATTCAACTGGAAATAGTTTTGAAGGATACAAGCCTTGCAATAGAAGCCGATACAAGCCTGATAGAACAAGTTCTGATCAATTTACTTGTAAATGCAATTGAGGCTGTTAAGGATCGGATGAATCCGAGGATCATTTTATCTGCTACAACGGTGCAAAACAAACGGATACATTTAAAAATAACAGATAACGGACCTGGAATGCCTGAAGAAGTGATTGAAAAGATCTTCATCCCTTTTTTCAGCACAAAGAAAAATGGAAGTGGTATTGGTTTGAGCCTATGCAAGCAGATCATGATGCTACATAAAGGCAACATCAATGTACAATCAAAAATTGATGAGGGCACTGCCTTCGTTTTACAATTTTAAGTCGAATTACTTATATTTGCCACCTGATTTTCGGGGGTTTAGCTCAGTTGGCTTGAGCCCCCTGATTTGGCAGGAAGATCACCCAGTTCAAAATTATCAGTACGCTAAAGAGCAGGAGTTTTCGTTAGTAATGCAGGGTTAGCTCAGTTGGCTAGCGCATCCCGCTTAGGCGAAGCTAAAAGAGCAGGAATATTTGTTAACAAATGGGGGGTTAGCTCAGTTGGCTAGAGCGCTTGCATGGCATGCAAGAGGTCGTCGGTTCGACCCCGATACTCTCCACCAATCCTGCTTCGGCAGGATTTTTTTTTGCCATGTTTTAAATGGGTTTGCTAATTCTTTTATCTTA
>JBDSDG010000301.1:0-13926 GCA_039920685.1 Ferruginibacter sp. | reverse complement strand
CAATGGAAAACAGGATAATCCCTACTATATTATTGTTGATAAAAGTGATTATGAACTAAAGGTATATGACGAAGAGGGCTGGTATGCTACCTACCCAATCGTATTTGGAAGCAAAGATCTTTCATTTCCGTATATTTTACAGATACACATCCATCTGTCCAGTTATAAAAATTATCGATCGTCCATTCTTCCTCGGGACGTGTAGCATGGATAGCGATCCCATTTCCGATCCTTGCAGTTTTAGGGATCAGTCCTTTTGCTTTTCTTTCCGCAAACCGCCGGTAGCTGATATCGTTCGGATAATCCAATAATAGCTCCGGCCCCCACTTGGGGTGTATCTTTTTAATAATTATCTTAAACTTACCTTCAGGAGTTCTCTTATCACCTTCCTTCATTTTATCCGAAAGGTCTTTGCTGCCAAAAACGATAGGGTAAGTGGCATACCAGCCTTCATCATCATAAACCTTTAGTTCATAATCACTTTTATCAACAATAATGTAATAAGGATTCTCATCTTTTGACCGGGCCTTCTTATCAGGAATTAATGCCTTTTTGTATTTATTGATCTTCTTGCCGGGTGAAGGAACAAATGCCATCAGTATGGCCAGGATAATCATTAAAAAAAGAGAAAGAAAAAGGCGGAATTTCATTTCAAAAACGGTTTTGCATTATTACTCAAATGATGTGCCGATTGCTGTTATTTTAAGCCATGCAACAATATCAATTGGTCGTGAAAATACTTAATTTTTATTACCAACAATTACAATGTATGGAGAAATTTTATTCCCTGTTATAGTAATAATCGCGTTTAGCAATTTTTTCACAAAATTATTTTTCCCAGGTTGATAGGCATTGTAAAAGCCAGGGTATATATCACAAGTAAATCCTTCAGTATTATACGTTGATCTGTAATCCTGAAAGGATAGGATTCGCTCCGTCCAGCTTCCGGAATATGGGTTACAGGTATTTGTTTTATCAGCCGGAACAGGCCATTTACCATTGTTTATAAATTCTTTGACAGAACTCCTGATATCATTGCGATCCAATCCTCTTGTTGCCTTTGACAGTTCAATTATTTCCTCCTCGGAAAAAGTATTCGGGTATTCGCGAATCATTTGTTCCCTTATTTTTAAATATGGCCCTATGGGTTCATGTCCGAAAAGTATATTATCCCTGGGTTTGCCACCTTGCAGTTCGTCCTTGATATGCAATTTCTTTAATTGACGCACCTTTAAAAAATTAACAGGATTGGAGCCTGTGCTAAAAACTGAAATGACGGCAGGATTGATTTCTTTGAGGGTGTGAAAAAAATGCCTGAGATCATAAATATGTTCGATAACATCAGCTCCTGTGATGGCCGTAGGAGTGTCATCCTTTAAATAGTTTTGAACGGCTAGAATGTCGCCTAATATGAAACCATCTATATTAATGTCTAATTGAGCAGCTAATACTTTCGCAGCAATAATAAATTTTTCATCAATATCATTGATCCATACTTTATCAAATCCACAATGTTTTGCGAACATTCCAAGTAGGCCGTTTCCGGCCCCATAATCAATTACAGAAATAGCCTTTGGGATGAGTGATGAATTTGCAATCAATTTGGAGAGCATATCCGCATAGATCAGCAGGTAATATCGTTTGTGAAACAGAAGGTGTGAAAGATATTTTTTACAATACGAGTCATTGGATATATCATCAATTACGACATTCTGCAGCAGTCTTTCAAAAGCAGGGACCTGCTCCCTAAAATAATTCACTTGCCGCATAAGATCTAATTCAATGATTACAATTCGTGTATTCGTGGCATTACTGTTATTATTATTCTCTCTATTGTTGGTCAGGCGACCAACAATGGCATTGCCTGATGCTTTATTCATTGTATAAAGCTGGCGAAGGTGATTGAGAGAGAAAATTTTTACCAGCTACTAAACCTGATGCCAACGTTATAAGGCCTGATATCAAGGCCACGCTCATAAATAGATTCGGGAGTGTATGACCCGTAAAATCTTACGGGCCCAATGCCTAATTCTGCTATGTATGAAAATTTAAATTTTTCCAGGTCATAGTCCCCACGATTTCTTTTCTTCCCACGGCTATCACTGACCTGCTTATTTCGCTGGCTATACAAATAACCTGCGCTTACTCCAACACTCAGGCTCATGGCCTGGCTGCTGTGACGAGGTGTTGTTGTAAAATTCAACATCAATGGAACAGTCACATAATCTGCTGCAAGCTTATTTTTTGAGAAAGAAATTGAATCCCTGAAAATAAATGCATTGTTAGTTTGAAATCCGCCTGAATATGGAACAACTCCATTTTCTTTATAACTGATGTTTGATTTATACCTGTAATTATTTAACTCTACCCCTAAACCATACTTCAGGTTCACATTCTTCTTTATGAGATTGATACGCTGCATGAATAGCCATATATTCACATTGACACTTTTCCCTGACCTTAATTTAAAATCACCTTTTGATAGAGCCGGAACTCCTGGCGAAAGATAATCACCGGGTGCAGCCAGTGCGCCATAATTAGTTTGATCATCATAATTTGCAAAACCAAGGTCAACGATCCACCAATTTGTACTGATCCTGGATTTTTGCTTACGCTCCTCGTTCTTGCTGCTTATTTTTAAAGAAGCACTATCATTCCCATATTTTTTCCCTTTCTTAATGATAATGATATTTCCAATGTGCATCGTATCGCTTTTCCTGTTTTGAGTAGTATCCGTTTGAGCGCTGGCACTTATGCAAAGGAATACTGCTGCTAATAAAATGTTTAGCTGTTTCATCTGTTTAAATTAATCTTTTACGTGAATTTACTTTACTGCGATCTCGAAGCCACCAATCCTGACTCCATTACTCGTTTTGATATTTGTATTTCGCTCGATAACTCTTTTTACTTTCCTGAAAAGTACACCGACCTTTGACCTGTTAATTCGCTCCTCACTCATGTATAAAATACGGTCATTGTTTTCAGGCACCTCATCTAAAACGGCATTCTTTGCATAACTGTTTAGTATAGCCGCTTCATAATTATAATCAATTAAAGGTGTAACAGGTACAGGGATCTTGTTTTTTTCAGCGAGGTTTCCATCAGCCACTTTATTCTCATACACCATATCATTGCTTTTCTTTAATACGCTTGCAGTTGCCATTTTGTTACTAGCATCGTTGTTAATCTTTTCTAAACGATCGTTTCTTTGTAAAACAGGCATATTGGCAGAAGGTTGTTTCTTATCGATTACCCGTGCTGTTGAGTTGTTTGTTGAATGCTCAATATCCTTTTTGATAACCTCATCCGTTTTTACAAAAGCATTACCGGTGACTGCTAATTTGTTTATGTTATAGTCCGGTGAAGCTTTAGAAGGCTCAACAATGGTATCATCTATTTGCTCTTTCGTAATTGGCTGCGGCAATTCCTTGTTATTATTGCTTACATAAGCATTTTTAATGGTGGATTTTCTCAAAACTGAAATTGCAGTGAATAAGATCGCAAAAAGAATTGCAGCAGCGGCAGCTATACGCCAATATCGTATCGGGACAACCCGCTTTTCATGACTGTATAAAACCTGCTTGTTTTCAAATACCATCTTCTCATCCTTATCCAATTTCGTTTGCAGCAATATTTCCCATTGTTTTTTGATATCAGTGTTTGAAGCGATCCCCTGTTTCATTACTTTTTCTTCCTGCTTGTCCAATTCTTTATCAAGGAATAGCAACATACTTTCCTGCAATGAATCAATGGCAAATTCCTCCTTCATCAAAGACCTGGTAAACTGAAACGTTATATTCTCCTCCGGTAAAGTGGTGTCCAGGAGCAATTGAAGTTCCTGCTGCAGATCTTCATTTTCCTTTACAAATAGATCCACAACTTTCCTGTCTGAGGCCGACAACTCATTGTCGACATACAACAGGAAAAATGTTTCGTAATTATTTCGGTTAATGCTCATTTTTAATTTAAATAACGTTTTCCGGTTTTACAATATATGCCCGCAATTGCAGCCTGGCACGGTGCAGGTAAACTTTCACCTGGCTTTCATTCAAACCGGTGATCTCCCCGATCTCATTATAATTATAACCTTCATAATCCTTCAACATCACAAGGCTTCGCTGGGTCTCACTCAGTTTACTTAATGCTTCATCCAGTATTCTTTTCGCGTTTGAGTGTTGCTTTACAGTACCGCGATCATTCTCCCTAAAATCTTCTCTAAGTGTAATGCGCTTATTTTTCCTGATATGGTCTATCATCAGGTGATAAGCGATGGTAAACAAGTAACTCTTACATTTCTCGTTTGAAACTTGTAGCCGGTTGATCCACATTTTTTCGAAAGTGCCTTGTACAACATCCCGTGCATCCTCTTGATGTCGCAGATTTTTCAGGATAAAACGGTAGACGTTATCCGCATAATTACTGACACATTCATTATATTCTCTCTCAGTCATACAATGTTATGGGGTAATGGCATAGCCACAGTTGAAGCAGTAATACGGTTCTCCATGCTAAAAGTTACAACTTATACAAAATATCAGGTGTAAAGATGTAAAAAGCCCTGGGTGATGAAATCCCATGGAGAGATACTGGTTGCCTTTTGAGGTATGACTTTACTTTTACAGCAGTATTTGGGAATTTTATTGTTAGTGCAGGTGTATACCTCGGTTGAGAAGCCTGTGACTAAAATGAACAATACAGCAAAAAGCATTGATGCATCCAGGAATAAAAGATATTTTTTGTTCCGCATAGCGGTAATTTTTGGTAGAACGAATGTAAAGGTTATATGTTACTGGGTTCATAAGTTATTGTTAAACATAATAAAAAATTCATTTGGCATCTTGCAAAAACAATTTCCATTTATAGTGTATTGGCGGTTTGGGTTTACTAGCTTTGTAAACAAAAAACAATATGAATAAGCCATTTATAACCCGTATTTCTTCAGAATTGGAGGATATAAGGACAGCCGGACTTTTCAAGAATGAGAGGGTCATAAGTAGTGAACAAGGGCCGGAGATCATTGTAAATGGTTCTACAGTATTGAATTTTTGTGCGAACAATTACCTGGGCCTTTCTTCCCATTCTAAGGTGCTCGAAGCAGCAAAAAAGTATATTGATCACCGGGGATATGGCCTAAGCAGCGTCAGATTTATTTGTGGTACCCAGGATATTCACAAGGAACTAGAGCAAAAACTATCAGAATTCCTGGGAACTGAAGATACAATTCTTTATGCTGCTGCCTTTGATGCGAATGGAGGACTTTTCGAGCCATTGTTCAATGAACAGGACGCCATCATCAGTGATACACTCAATCATGCATCTATTATAGATGGAGTTCGTTTATGCAAGGCTCAGCGTTACCGTTATGAGCACAATGACATGGCGGACCTGGAGATCAAATTACAGGAGACTACAGCGTTGCGTAGCAGGATCATTGTTACTGACGGTTCATTTAGTATGGATGGAACCATTGCCCAGCTTGATAAGATCTGTGAACTTGCAGATAAATATAATGCGATCGTTATGATCGATGAATCACATTCATCAGGCTTCATTGGAAAAAAAGGCCGCGGAACACATGAATACCGCAATGTGATGGGAAGAATAGATATTATAACAGGTACATTGGGAAAAGCGCTTGGTGGTGCAAGTGGGGGATTCACTTCAGGAAAAAAAGAGATCATTGAAATGCTTCGCCAGCGGAGCAGGCCATATCTTTTTAGTAATTCGGTAGCGCCGGGAATAGTGGGCGCATCTATTTCCGTAATTAATATGCTTAGCAATACAACCGAGTTGCGTGATAAATTAGAAACCAATACAAAATATTTTCGCACAAAAATGACTGAAGCTGGCTTTGATATAAAACCGGGAGATCATCCGATCGTACCGATCATGCTTTATGATGCCGTTCTTGCACAGAATTTTGCCTCAAAATTGCTAGCCGAGGGAATTTATGTTATTGGATTCTTTTTCCCGGTTGTTGCAAAAGGACAGGCAAGGATTAGAGTGCAGTTAAGTGCGGCGCATGAACAACGGCACCTTGATAAAGCAATTGAAGCGTTTACCAAGATCGGGAAAGAGTTAGGTGTGTTAGGATCGGCTTTTATTGAGAATTGATCTCAATTATTATTTAGTCAGCAGTTAAACTTTACTAAGCTTCACTTGCGTCGCACTCTTGTACATAATAATTTCAATCAGCGGTTAATAAGCACAGGTAGATAAATGCATTTAACTTTGAAGCATAAATACGGTTTAAATAATAAATATGTCCGAATCATCAGAAACATTCCTGGCAAAGAGTTCTATTAAGGTTGCAGACCTGGAACACCGGCGAAAAATAAATTTCAATATCGGCAGATATAATGCAGTTGTGCCCAATGGAAAAAGTCAGTTTGATAATGTTCACCTTGCACGCGAAAGAGCAAAGAATGTAAAATGGCGCGCCATTGAAACACTTGACCAGCAACTGGAAGAATTTGAATTGAATTTTACAAAACGGGGAGGAAAAGTCATATGGGCAGAAACAGGTGAACAGGCGATCAGGGAAATACTCGCTATTTGTGATCAGAAAAAATGCAAGACGATCGTAAAAAGCAAGAGTATGGTAACGGAAGAGATCCACCTCAACGATGCGCTTGAAAAACATGGAATTGAAAGCATTGAAACCGACCTCGGAGAATATATACAGCAATTAGATGGAGAAGCGCCTTATCACATTGTAACCCCGGCAATGCATAAAAGCAAAGAAGATGTGGCAAAACTTTTTGCATCTAAATTAGGAACGCCTCCCAATTTAACTCCGGAAGAACTTACACTTGTTGCAAGGAATATCCTCAGGAAAAAATATGTAGAAGCAGAAATTGGGATCACAGGTGCAAACTTTATCATCAGTGATGTGGGTGCCATTGCTGTTACAGAAAATGAAGGCAATGCTCGTCTCAGCTGTTCTTTTCCAAAAACACATATTGCGATCGTTGGTATTGAGAAAATGATACCGTCAATGGCAGATCTTGGATTATTCTGGCCATTGCTAAGCACGTTCGGAACCGGGCAAAAAATAACTGTTTACAATACCATTATTACTGGCCCGCGGCAGAAGATTGAAACTGATGGGCCCGAAGAAATGTATGTCATCCTGTTGGATAATGGCCGCACGAATATTCTTAAAAATCCAAAACAGCGGGAATCTCTTTATTGCATCCGGTGCGGTGCATGCCTGAATGCTTGTCCTGTATACAAAAATATAGGTGGCCATGCATATGGAGCTACATACAGCGGACCGATTGGAAGTGTAATAACTCCACATTTGCAGGGGATGGAAGAATTCAAGCATTTAAGTTTTGCTTCATCGCTTTGTGGAAATTGTACAGAAGTATGTGCAGTAAAAATAAATTTACACGAGCTTTTACTTGATAACCGCCAGGAGTCGGTAGAAGAAGGCCATACAACCTTTACGGAAAGAATGGCATGGAAGATCTGGAAAACAGCAAGTACAAAGAGAAGCCTGATGAATTTTGGAAATGGGAAAATGAAGAATAAGATAGTTAACAGCCTGTTCAAGGATTGGAAAAAAAGCCGGGGAGAATTAAATTTTAGTACAAAGACATTTAATCAAATGTGGAAAGAAAAGTTTAAAAACAAATAAAAGCTGCCATTCATTTAGCGCATCCACCGTGATATTAATATACACTCATAAAACTTCCATTCGCTTGCAGTATATCTGCAAATTCATTTTTAATGAGCAGCTGGGAATTACGCACAGTATCACAATAGACCTGGAAAGCTTTAAAAAACACGATGGTCCAAAGATCAACTACAGTGATATCATAATTAATGATGCTCTTAATATGGAAGCACATTCACTGTTATTTGAAGAAAATACCAAGGAGCAAAAAATAAATATTTTCACTAACGGCTACAAGGCATTTTTCGAAACGCTGTCAGCTGATTTCCCTTTTGACATTTTCGCTGCCAGTTTTTACCTGGTAACGAGGTATGAAGAATACCTGCCACATAAAATTGACATCTATAACCGTTATGCACATGAAAATTCATTGGCATATAAAGAGGGGTTTTTAAATCAGCCATTGGTGAACATTTGGCTTGGAGATTTTGCAAGGGTTATTGAAAAAAAATTTTCCGGGATCACTTTTGCTTTCCCTGCCTTTTCTTTTTTACCAACATATGATGTGGACATCGCTTATTCATTTAAGCACAAAGGACTTTTAAGGAATTTGGGAGGGTTTATTAAAAACCCATCACGTGACAGGCTAGCTGTTCTTTCAAGGTTTAAAAAGGATCCATTTGATAGTTACGATTTTATGGATGATCTGCACCGTAGAAATAAACTCGCTCCAATATATTTTTTCCTTGTTGCCACATCTGGGAGTATGTATGATAAGAATATTTCACCTTATTCCAACGCAATGTGGCAATTGATAAAGCAGCATTCAAAAAAGTATGCGATTGGATTGCATCCATCCTGGAGAAGTAATAAAAATCTTTCGGTATTGCAAAAAGAAAAAAAAGTTTTAGAAGCAGCAGCAGATACCGCGGTTAAAGATTCCAGGCAGCATTACATTAAATTCTCCATGCCTTCAACCTTTGAAAACCTGATTGAGGCTGGAATCAGGAACGACTATAGCATGGGATATGGCAGCATCAATGGATTCAGGGCCTCTGTAGCCTCACCTTTTTATTGGTATAATTTAAGAACGGAAAAGATCACTACTTTAAAAATTCATCCATTTTGTTTTATGGATGCAAACAGTTTTTATGAACAAAAACAAGACACGGCGGAAACTTATGATGAGCTGATGTATTACCTAGATACATGCAAAAAAGTGAATGGAACCTTCATTAGTATTTTTCACAACAATTTTCTGGGTACAGACAAAGAATTTGTTGGATGGAGTGATATGTATGTCAGCTTTATATCTCAGGTTCTAAAATAACCTTCCGGCTTTTCTTTATGCTATAATTTACGAGATACACTCCACTTAAAGTTACTATTGCTCCCCATAAAATGTTCACGGTTAGTTTTTCATTCAGCAATAAGGAGGCTACAACCATTGCCAC
The DNA here is from genome assembly GCA_039920685.1 of Ferruginibacter sp. Classification (GTDB taxonomy): domain Bacteria; phylum Bacteroidota; class Bacteroidia; order Chitinophagales; family Chitinophagaceae; genus Ferruginibacter. The sequence continues at coordinate 4,851 of JBDSDG010000301.1, read as the reverse complement.
CAGGGGATTTATATAGGCATATAGCGAGGAAATAGCCGGGGCAAGTTTTTTCAAGGAATATATAAATGCAACAAAGCTGATGATGGAGCCAAAGATCACCAGGTATAATATCACCATCCAGGCCTTAAATGGGATTTGATAAATAGGAACGGTTGGCTGGGATATCTCCGCCATCACCAAAAGAATGAAAGCGCTGATCAGCATTTGCCATCCTGTTCCATAATACGGATTAATGTTCACCTTGTTCCGTATAATGAAAATAGTACCGAAACTCCATGATAGCATTGCAATAACAGATAACATCAGGCCGATCCCAAATGAAGAACTATAATTATTAAAAGCATTTTCATAAAAAACGATTCCAACGCCTGTAATGCCCAGGAAGAGACCAAGAAAAGTAAGCAACGATAATTTATTGCTCTTAAAAAAAGTTCGCTCTATGATAACAACGCTCAGGGGATACAGTGCACCTATCAAAGCGCTTAAGCCGGTAGGAATATATTTCAGGCTCCATGTGCTAAGACCATTTGCCAAAACAAACATCAATATTGACATTACGAGGATCCAACGGAATTGTAGAAACGTGGGAAGCGGCATTTTTTTATACCAGGTAAAAAAACTTACAAAACATATCCCTGCAATAAGTTGTCGCAGGTAAGCCATTTGCAACGCCGGGATCTCGTTGACGCCGATCTTGCTGGCAACCCAGGTTGTTCCCCAAACCGTGCTTGTGATCAACAATGCAAAATAACCTTTTCCCTTACCGTCTTTATTATTCATTCTGCATCCCTTTTCATGAAGAATTTTATTTGCTGCAGCGCAATAAACTAATGCCTGAAATGGCGCATACCTGTAAACACCATAGATAAATTTTGTTCCTTACAATATGCAATCGAATCAGCATCTCTAATAGAACCACCCGGTTGTATAAAGGAAGTAATTCCCGCTTGATGAGCGATCCTTACACAATCATCAAAAGGAAAAAACGCATCGCTAGCCAATACAGCACCATCAAGCTTAAAAGTAAATTGTTTTGATTTTTCGATCGCATGCCTTAAGGCATCAATGCGGCTTGTTTGTCCGCAACCCTTACCGATCAACTGCTTGTTTTTCACCAGGGCAATCGCATTGCTTTTAAGATGCTTACAGATAATATTTGCAAATGCCAGGTCCTGTTTTTCGGCTGCAGTAGATTCTCTTCCGCCTGTTTCTTTCCACTCAGCAAAATTTCCTTCATCAGGTGTTTGGATCAATACACCATTCAGGACAGATCTGTACAAGGATCTGCTTTGATGACGGGGCTTTGAGCGTAAAATGATCCGGTTCTTTTTCATTCTTAAAATTTCAAGTGCAGCGGGATCAAAAGATGGTGCGATCAAAACTTCGAAAAATATTTCGTTAATAGCTTCGGCAGTTTTTTTATCAACCTCCCCGTTACACACCAATACGCCGCCAAATGCACTTTCAGGATCTCCTGCCAGGGCTGATTGCCAACTATCTGAAATTGTTGACCTGCTTGCAATGCCACAAACATTCGTATGTTTTATGATGGCAAACACATTATCTGAAGTATTGAACTCATTGATCAGAACGATCGCAGCATCTACATCAACAAGATTATTATAAGAGAGTGTTTTACCATTCAGTTGTTCGAATATATTTTCGAGATCGCCATAAAAAACTCCCGTTTGCTGGGGATTTTCCCCATAGCGCATTGTCATTGGATCTGTGATCGATTCCTGGAAATAAAGTGGTTCTGTTTTGTTGAAATACTTCGCGATCACAACATCATAATGTGCAACTATTTCAAATGCTTTTGAAGCAAAATATTTTCGTTGCTCTATTGTAGTTTCACCTTTGTGTTCGCTTAACAAATTTTCCAGCATTCCGTAATCTTTCTTTGCTGCGATCACTACAAGGTCTTTAAAATTCTTGGCTGCTGCCCTGATCATGGACGGCCCCCCGATATCTATTTTTTCAATGATAAGTTTTTCTTCATTCGTTGATTGCAATGTTTCTTCGAAAGGATAAAGGTCAACGATCACCAAATCAATTTCAGGTATGTGAAATTCTTTCATCTCCCGCAGATCACCTTCATTGTCCCGCCTTCCCAAAATACCACCAAACACAGAAGGATGAAGGGTTTTCACCCGGCCACCAAGGATCGAGGGATATGAGGTCAAGGATTCAACTGGAATGCAAGGAACTTTAAGGTCTTCAATGAATTTTTGTGTTCCACCAGTGCTGTAAATGATCACTCCAAAATTGTGAAGCTGGCGTACAATGTTCTCCAGCCCATCTTTATAAAATACTGAAATAAGTGCAGAATGTATCTTCTTCATAATACCGGCAAGGGCTTTAATGATAATGTAAGAGGGCTAGTCAATACTTATAACAAATGCACCTTGCTGGGGTACTGAAAAGCACTGCAAATCTAACGCTATGCATTCTTTTTTCCAGTTCGCAATTTTCCACAAACTGTTAGAAGAATCAAACACGATGATCGCGGGCTTTAAAGTTTTTGTAAGCCCGGATATTTTAATAGCTGCGTTCCTGGAGATTATTAAAATATCTATTGGAATTTTTTGCAGGACTGGCTGGTAAGTTACAGCTGAATCGATGAGCATTATTTTTTTATCAAAGAACCGCCAGTAATTTTTGGAATGAGTAAGATTTCGCAATCTATCATCAAAGGTGTTTAATTGAAGCGCTATTCTCGCCGGCTTCAGATGAAAATTTTGAAGAAGGCCGGCCTTTTGTAATAAGCTATCGCCTAAAAAATAATAACGGTTTTGGAAAACAAAATCGATGGCTGTGCTGCGGGGTATATTATATATGATCAATTTCACCTGCTTCTTTAATTGCAATCCTGCAAATACATGGAATGCAGTAAAAATCAATAAGCACATAACTGCAAGCCTGAACAACTTTTTATTTTTTCCTAACAGGTAACCACAAATACAAATTAAAAACAGGTAAAGAATCGAGGTAGTGTATAAGTTTGAATAAATATTATCCCAAACGGAAAAAGGCAATTTATTTATCTTAAAAATAAAATTATTCATTAACCACAAAAGCCATCCTGTTACCATACCCAGGTATACAGCTGCAAAGTGAAACCATGATATAGCAATTAAAAGGATCTCTGCAAATAATATAACTGTTGAAAGCGGGACAGCAATTAGATTGGTTATGAAAAACAGGTTGGGGAACTGGTGAAAATAATATATGCAAATTGGGAAGGTGGTGAATTGCGCTGCCAATGTAACTGACACCAGGCTCCAGACCTTATTGGCCCATTTTTGTTTAATGAAAATACAGCGATAGACCGGTTGCTGTAACGTTACAATCCCGATCAACGCAAGATAGCTTAACTGGAATCCTACATCCCATAAAAAATATGGATCATAACATAGCAAGACAAACGCCGACACAGCAAGAGAATTATAAATCGAGGATTGCTTAAAAAAATTTTTTCCAATAACGATAAATGTGAACATTACCGCACTCCTTAGTACGGAAGCTGCGGCACCGGTTAGCAATGAGAACATCCAGAGACAGCCTAACAGGAGGATCATTTTCAAAAACTTGCTTCTTTTGATGAAAGGAAGAATGCTTAATAACCAATCGAGCATTACATATATTAGTCCCAGGTGAAGCCCGGAAATGGCTATTATGTGAACAACGCCGGCATTGGAATATGCTTGCACCAGGTCTTTATCAAGGTCTTCTTTGTATCCTATTAATAAAGCTTCAGCGATACCTGCCTGGTCTTTAGGTATGTACTTTCTAAGCATCCGCACGATTTTGTCACGTGTTGAAAAAATGAACTGGTCGAACCGGTTTGTGTTCTTTTCGGGCAGCAATATCCAATCATTAGCTTTTAAAAATGCATTGTGAAAGATTTGCTGGAACGCGGCGTAACGTTCATAATTAAATGCTCCCGGATTACCTGAGTTCCGGATATGCTGCAATGGTTTCTGAATTAATATCCTGTCTCCATAATGTAACGAATAGGTTAATGAATCCTTTGAAAAATACAGGAGGAGTTTGCCGCTGGCAACATAAAATTGCCTATGATCATAAACAGCTTCTATATAACCCAATGCCCTAAACGTTTTCTCTTTTTCTATTAATGGTTCGTCAATGCGCAATATCAATGCACTAGTATCAGTGTAAAAATGGCCATACCATTCTTTGTGATGCCTCATATCCTTTTTCCACACAAGCATCATTGCAAAAAATACAATTACCATGTGTAATAAAACCCCGTGGAATTGTTGAAAGCGAAATCGAATGACAATAGGAAAGAAGGAAATAAGAAGGAAAGCAATAGAAAAACAAAAGAGGGAAAGTGCAATAAAGCTAAAAACAAACTGTAGATACCATTGTATGGTTATTCCTGTTATCAATGGCAACAGTAACCTGTAGAATGGAGTTCTTTTCCACAACGGTATGCTATAGATGTGCATGCCGTAATGTAAAAATGAAAGCAGGCTGAATAAGGGTTAATTAGCAGGTATTGCAAGAGGTTTTTCCGGAAACTTGAGGGTTCGTTTTATCGGGCACGCAATAAGCGGAAGGAATTGTTGGTCAGGCGACCAATATTGGCGGGATATTATTGTTGGTCGGCGACCAACAATGGCAGCGGTAACCGACAAAGGCGGAATATTATTATTGGTCGGGCGACCAACATTGGCAGCGGGAACCGACAAAGGCGGGAATTCTTTGTTGGTCAGCGACCAACAAAGGCGGGATGGTTAATTAGCACCTATTGGGAAATGTTTTTCGGAGACTTGAGGGTTCGATTTATCGGGCACGAAATAAGCGGAAGGATTTGTTGGTCAGGCG
>JBDSDG010000300.1:0-6577 GCA_039920685.1 Ferruginibacter sp. | reverse complement strand
TTCGCTTGATGGAAAGAAATGGAATGTTCTTGTTGATAAAAGCAATAACCACTCAGATGTTCCACATGATTATGTTGAACTGGAAAAGCCCGTTCAGGCAAGGTTCATCAGGCTGGAAAATATACATATGCCTACCGGCAAATTCGCGATCAGCGGCTTGCGCGTGTTTGGAAATGGAAACGGCAACAGGCCTTCTTCCGTGCAGGGATTTATTGTTCTGAGAACAGAAAAAGATAAGCGCAGCGCTTATATAAAATGGAAACCGGTTTACAATGCATTTGCATACAATATTTATTATGGCACAGCAGCGGATAAATTATATTCTTGTATCATGGTGCATGACCTCAATGAATATTGGTGTAAAGAAATGGACAATAGGAAACCATATTATTTTGCTATTGAAGCCATAAATGAAAATGGCGTTTCTGAAAAAAGTAAAGTTATTAAAGCCGAATAGTTTAGGTTGGGAAACTAATTATTATTGAAAGTTAAATCAGACAAGATGTATAGAATCATTGTATTTGTATTGTTGCTGGTCACTATACAAGGTAATGCCCAGACAAAACCGGTACAAGGTGATGCAAAAATGAATGATTTTGTAAATGGCCTGATGAAGAAAATGACATTGGAAGAAAAGATCGGGCAATTGAATTTGCTTACTATCGGTATTGATGTAACTGGTCCGGTGTTAAGTAAAGATGTTGAATCAAACATTAAAAAGGGATATGTCGGGGCAGTCCTAAATACACGTACGCCATCTGCTGTACGCAAATTGCAGGATATGGCTGTTAAACAAACGAGAATGGGGATTCCCTTATTTTTCGGGCTGGATGTTATTCACGGGCATACAACCATGTTCCCCATACCGTTAGGAATGGCCTCAAGTTGGGATATGACCATGATCGAACATACAGCAAGGATAGCTGCGGAAGAATCAACTGCAGATGGAATAAACTGGACATTTAGTCCCATGGTGGATATAGCCCGCGATCCCCGATGGGGAAGGATTTCGGAAGGGGCTGGCGAAGACCCATATCTCGGTTCGTTGATAGCAAAAGCAATGGTGAATGGATACCAGGGCAAAAGCCTTAAAGACAATACCTCTATTATGTCATGTGTAAAGCATTTTGCATTATATGGCGCCGCAGAAGCCGGAAGGGATTATAACACTAGCGATATGAGCAGGCTCACAATGTATAATTTTTACCTTCCTCCATACAAGGCTGCAGTAGAAGCAGGTGCAGAAAGCGTAATGACCTCTTTTAATGAGATTGAATCTGTTCCTGTTACCGGGAATAAATGGCTGCTTACAGATGTACTTAGAAAACAATGGGGTTTTAAAGGTTTTGTAGTAACGGATTACACGGCCATAAACGAAATGATGGAGCATGGAATGGGAGACCAGGAAAAAGTCTCAGAACTTTCCTTAAAAGCAGGAGTAGATATGGATATGGTGAGTGAAGCCTTTACAACTAACTTACAAAAATTACTGCAACAAAAAAAGATCACACTAACCCAAATTGAAACAGCATGTAGGAGAATTCTGGAAGCCAAATATAAATTAGGCTTATTTGACGATCCTTATAAAAATATAAAGGAAGAAAAATTAAAAGAAATCTTTACAGAGTCTAACAGGAAATTTGCAAGGGAAGCAGCCACACAATCAATGGTCTTATTAAAAAATGACAATAGCATTCTGCCTTTAAAAAAGCCAGGAACCATTGCATTGGTCGGCCCGCTTGCCGACAACAAGCGCGACATGATTGGGCCACACGCTGCAGCAGGCGACTGGAAGCAAAATATAACTGTTCTGGAAGGAATGAAAAGTGCCGGGCTTAATATAGTTTATGCCAAAGGCGCAAATATTACTGATGATACTTTATTGATAAAGCGGCTGAATAATGATGGGGGAGATATTAATATTGAAAATGCAACAGCGCAACAGTTAATAGACGACGCCTTGGCAGTTGCTTCAAAAGCCGATATCATCGTTGCTGTTTTGGGAGAGTCGCAGGGGATGAGTGGAGAAGCTGCCACACGTAGCAATATCGGTATACCGCAAAGCCAGCAAAATTTATTAAAAGCATTGTCAGCCACTGGTAAACCGTTGGTACTGGTATTAATGAATGGCAGGCCTCTTACAATTGAATGGGAAAGTATTCATGTAAATGCAATTATTGAAGCATGGTTTGCAGGCACTGAAGCAGGCAACGCGATCGCGGATGTGCTTTCAGGAAAGTATAATCCTTCAGGAAAACTTACTATTTCCTTTCCATACAATGCCGGCCAGATCCCCATATATTATAATCATAAAAATACAGGCAGGCCATACAAGGGTGATGTTTTATTTAAATATGCATCCCGTTACCTGGATGTTTCCAATGATCCATTATACCCATTTGGTTTTGGATTAAGTTATACCAACTTTATTTACAGTGATATAAAGGTTAGCAGTCCTTCCATAAACAGATCGCAGTCTTTAACCGCAACAGTTACGGTGACGAATAGTGGAAGTGTTGCCGGTAAAGAGGTTGTGCAGCTATATATAAGAGATATGGTTGGATCCATCACCCGGCCTGTAAAGGAATTGAAAGGTTTTCAAAAAATTGAATTGAAGCCCGGCGAAAGCAAAATGGTTTCTTTTACCATAACCGCAAATGATCTTAAATTCTATAATACTGATTTGAAATACGTAGCCGAGCCGGGCGATTTTAAAATATTTATTGGCGGGAATAGCAGGGATGTTAAAGAAGCCGCTTTTAAATTAACTGAGTGATGACAGTTATTTATATTAAACTATAAATCCGATTGGTTAAATCAACATATGCGCATACCTGCATCACTTCAACAAATAATATTCAGGCTTCCATATTTTGGAAAAAAGCTTAAGGTGCTTGATAATTGTGGTTATGCGCCCGGCCACTACTACAGTCCAATTCCAGATCTAAATGATATCAGGAACAGGAGAACGAAGATCTTCCATAAAGCAAGTGTTGGCCTAAATGGAATTGACCTTAGAATATCAGAACAATTTAGCCTGCTACAAAGCTTTAGCAAGTATTACAACGAGATCCCTTACAATTTTAATAGCAGGAGCAAGGGAGGTACACGATACCAGGTAAACTCAGAATGGTATAAATTTTCAGACGTGGTAATGCTGTATTCTGTAATGCGGCATTTTAAGCCATCACGGATAATCGAGATCGGTTCGGGCTATTCATCAGCAGTTATGCTGGATGTTAATGAGCGTTTTTTTAATTCTACAATACAGATGACTTTTATTGATCCATACCCAGAAAGACTTTTGGGATTGCTGACAATAGAGGATAAGAAAAAACATACCGTTCTCAGGTCAATGATACAAGAAGCAGATATTACAATATTCAATGACCTGGAAGCCAATGATATTTTATTTATTGATTCGTCACATATATCAAAAGTAGGAAGCGATCTGAACTATATCTTATTTGAAATACTTCCTCGCCTGAAACCAGGCGTTCATATTCATTTTCACGACATCTTTTTCCCGTTTGAGTTGCCAGAAAACTGGATATTAGAAAGAAAATGGTTTTGGAACGAGAATTACATTTTGCGTGCATTTCTTACAGAAAGCAAGGCGTACGCTATTATTAATTTTAATACTTACCTCCATAAAGAATTCAGGAGTTGGCTGGAAAAAAATATGCCTGCATGCCTGATCGAAGAAGATGCAACAGGTAGCATTTGGATCACCAAAATTTAAAGCGCGCGGTCCCCGCTATTGTGATTCTCACCCTAACTTTTGCCGTGGTTGTTTGCTCACAAAAGAAAAAACTAAAGTTGGTATGAAAATTAAGAATGTGATTTTTGACCTGGGTGCGGTTTTAATGAATATCGACTATAGCAAAACAAGCGATGCATTTCAAACACTTGGATACAATGAATTTGAAAAAATGTACTCTCAATTCCAGGCTAACAATATTTTTGATAACCTCGAAACAGGACATATTAATGAGACGGATTTCTACGATTATATTTTAAAAGCGGGAGGCAACACATCTACCATAGAACAGGTAACCCTGGCATGGAATGCAATGCTGATCGATTTCAGGCTTCCAAGCCTGGATTTTTTAAAGAAATTAAAACAAACGCATCAATTGTACCTGTTAAGTAATACCAATATTATACACAAAGATGCATTTGATAAAATATTTAAGGAGCAAACGGGATATGATTCATTAGACCAGTTTTTTATCAAGACTTACTATTCACATAAGATCGGCTTAAGAAAACCCAATACGGAAATATTTGAATATGTTTTAAAAGATGCTGGTATAAAAGCTTCAGAAACACTTTTCATTGACGACCTGTCTAAAAATATTGAGGCCGCCGAAAGATCAGGCATTAAAACACACCAGCTTTTGCCTAACGAAAGGATCGAAGACCTGGATTATACGGCTGAATAGAGCGCCACGGTAAAAGAGTGCGACGCCACAAATGCCCGGTCAATTTAAAATGTTGGGATAATCAGGGCAGCATTATTGTTACTTTAACTCCTCGTAATCAATATAATCTTCTTTTGCAGACTTGTGTGGCTCTGCTACAGATGCATTTGTCCGGTTATTTTGGATGGGATCGCTTTGATTTTCCTGCATCCGTGCATGCATATCCTGCATCTTTTGTTTAACCTGCTTTGTTGTTTTGTAGACCGGGATAATGAATTCAAAAATGAGTTTATACACCAGGTATATTACAAAAAGTTCGAAGAGTAACCTAAGAATATTCATGCTTCAAAGTTATGCACCCACGAAACATTATGCTGTTAATTTTTTAGCGGTAAAACATGTCATATTTGGCTGTTTAGGAGGTTGTCCTTATATTTGCAGTGGAAAAAGAAACAGTAAGAAGGGAGCCGGGGGTTCCCTTCTTCTTTTGTAAGACATTATGGACAAGGAAAGCCAAATAGAAACTGTTCAAAAGTTAATACAACCATTGTTAGTTGATGATATATTCCTGGTTGATATTAAAATTAAACCTACAAATAACATCAAGATATTTTTAGACGCGGATGGAGGGCTCGGGATCGAGAAATGTATTAAAATAAACAGGGCATTGTATAAGGTGATGGAGGAAATGGGATTTTACCCTGATGGTGATTTCTCGCTTGAAGTTTCTAGTCCGGGAATAGACGAGCCACTGAAAATGCATCGTCAATATATAAAGAATACGGGACGTAATATTGACGTAACGTTTTTGGATGACACGTTAATATCAGGTAAGATGATAACGGTGAATGAGAAAGATATTACCATTGAATTCACAGAAGGAAAGAATAAGAAAGCGGTCACTAAACAGTTGGTGATACCTTTTTCTGAAATAAAACAAACCAAGGTTCAGATAAAATTTTAATTAACAACAAAACCCCTCACCGGCGGGGTCCCGATGGCTATCGGGGGGCTGGCGTGGAATATGGCAAGCATTAATTTAATTGACTCCTTCCAGGAATTTAAAGAAGCAGAAAACATTGATCGCCCTACACTTATGAAAGTGATGGAAGATGTTTTTAAAACGCTGATCCGTAAAAAATACGGAAGTGATGAATGTTTTGACGTGATCGTGAATGATCAAAAGGGTGACCTGGAAATATTCCGCAGGCGCACGATCGTTGATGATGATGACATGTATAATACACTTACCGAGATTGAATACACAGATGCCATTAAGATCGAGCCTGACTACCAGGTTGGGGAGGAATTGTACGAGGAAGTAGATATTCAGAAAGAGTTTGGCCGTCGGGCTATCCTTGCTGGCAAACAAACATTGGCTGCAAGGATCAATGACCTGAAGAAAAATATCCTGGTAAAAAAATACGAAGATCGTGTTGGCGAGATCGTTAGTGGAGAAGTTTACCAGGTTTGGAAAAAAGAAGTTTTGATACTCGATGAAGATGGCAATGAGATGTTATTGCCGAAATCGGAGCAGATCCCTACTGATTATTTTAAGAAGGGAGAAACGATCAGGGCTGTAGTGAAAAAAGTGGAACTTAAAAATAGCCAGGCGGTGATCATATTATCCCGTACAAGCCCGTCATTCCTGGAAAAATTACTTGAAATTGAAGTGCCGGAAATATTCGACGGCCTGATAGTTGTTAAAAAGATCGTGCGGGATCCGGGAGAAAGGGCAAAGGTAGCGGTTGAAAGTTATGATGACAGGATCGATCCGGTTGGAGCATGTGTTGGTATGAAAGGTAGCAGGATACATGGAATAGTAAGAGAACTGAAGAACGAAAATATAGATGTCATAAACTGGACTGCTAATACACAATTGCTCATTCAGCGTTCATTGACCCCCGCAAAGATCACCAGTATTGATTTGGATACAGAGAAATTGCATGCAAATGTATTTCTAAAGCCAGACCAGGTTTCTTTAGCCATTGGCCGCAGGGGTGTTAATATAAAGCTCGCTTGTGAACTTACAGGTTATGAGATCGATGTATTCCGTGATAACGAAGGCGAAGAAGATGATTTTGATATCAACCTGGATGAGTTCACTGATGAGATCGAAGGGTGGGTTATCGATGAATTAAAAAGAGTAGGTT
>JBDSDG010000299.1:0-7965 GCA_039920685.1 Ferruginibacter sp. | reverse complement strand
CATTCCGATGAATTGTTCCGCAGAGATATTGGAAGCGATGAGTGATGCACCAATTGCCCACCATGTAAGAGAGCCTTCCGCCAGGAAATAATCATGAGAGGCGCTAACGGATAGCTTCTTTTTTTTTTGTATAAACCCAGTATCCGTAACCAGCAACTACAATAAAGTAAAAAAGAAATACAAGGTAGTCCTTACTCGATAATGCATTCATGTTTGGAGATTGATTTAATAGCTAATAAATGATCGTTTACAAACAATAACTGAACTAAATAAACATTTCTTCCGTTCCATTTTCAATTGTTGCAATATAAGAAGTTAGCGGTAGGTTCATAGCTGATTGGTAGGCAAGACTAATGTCGTGGACAAGCTTTTCAATCTCATTCTCCGGAACAAGGTTAATTGTACAACCTCCGAAACCGCCTCCCATCATCCTTGCTCCTGCAACAGCAGGAATTTTTTGAACATAGTCCACCAAAAAATCAAGCTCTTTACAGCTTACTTCATATTCGTTCCGTAAGCCCCGGTGTGTTCGAAACATTTTTTCTCCCAATGCCTTAATGTCCCCACGTTTCAGGTCTTCACAGCCGGCCAGCAGGCGTTCATTTTCTTCCACTACATATTTGCAACGGCTGTAAACCAATGGATCTGCCGGCTCAACATAGTTTTTTAACATGGTTATATCAGCATCCCTTAAGCTTTTTACCGAAGGCTCATGAACAGCTACCATGGAAACACCTTTTTCACATTGAATTCTCCTGTTATTGTATTCAGAAGATGCCAGGTTATGTTTCACATTTGTATTTAAGAGTAGAATTTTATGATCACCTAATTGAAAAGGAACATATTCATAATCAAGTGAACGGCAATCCAGTTTTATCACATGATCCTTTTTCCCAAACATGCTGGCAAACTGGTCCATGATACCAACACGAACGCCAACGAATACATGCTCCGCCCTTTGCGCCATGGGAACCATTTTTATTTTTTCCAACTTCAAAGAGTATATTTCATTCAGGGCGAATATAGTGGCACATTCTACAGCTGCAGAGGAGGAGAGGCCTGCACCGATCGGAATATCGCCATCGAGAACAAGATTAAATCCTGTAAAACTAAACCCGGCTTTTTGCAATTGGTCAACCACTCCTAAAATATAATTAGCCCATTGGATTGAAGAGGGCTTTATGTCATTCATATCCGCTTCATGATCTTCCTCAAAGTCAACAGCGTAAAGCTTTATAAGATGATCAGTTCGCTTTGACACTGCAATGAAAATACTCTTATTGATCGCGGCAGGAAGCACATAACCCTCATTATAATCCGTATGTTCTCCGAGGATGTTAACTCTTCCCGGTGAACGAAACATAACAGGCTCTTCATGGTATTTGTCAATAAAAATCGCCCTGATCTTTTGAAGCATAAATGGATGTGAATTTAATTTAAAAATAAGACCCTACACTTTTCTTCCATTAGTGTAAATATTTTCTGCTTATCTCATCATACATCAAAAGCATTTCATTCGCTTTCCCATCATTATCGAAGAATTTCTCCCAGGTGTTCAGTGGCTCCCAGATACAGCTTCCTTTACCACGGCCCTTATCAATATTAAACGATAATTCATTTACCTCTTTTTTTAAATGAGAGTATTCCACTACGATTACATCTTTATTATACCGGCTTGAAAGATCGTTCAGATTATACTCAAGATCTGCAAGTGTATTATGCCATTTTGGGTAATAAGAGAGACCGATCACGTCAAATTGAATTCCCCTGCTGATCATATTATCGAAAAAGAATTTGCTTTCTTCATTTTGTCCACCCAATGCTATGTGAAGCATTATAGCAGTTGAAGAAGAAACAGATCTCACTCCCTGGATGCCTGCAAAGATCAACTGGGCAAGGCTATCCAGGTTATTAATGTGGCCGTGTGGCCAAATGATACCATGATTTATCTCGTTGCCAACCTGCACCATTTCAGGCAATGTTCCCTGGTCCTTCAATGATTGGATAACTTCTTTTGTGTAATTGTAAACCGCGAATTTTAATTCCTCCATTGACTTGCCGTGCCATGCCTTGGGCATGAATTGTTTCTGTGGATCTGCCCAATAATCGCTGTAGTGAAAATCCAGTAAAAGCTTCATTCCCGCAGCTTTTATTCTTTTTGCCATCGCTAATGTGTGCGCCAGGTCACAAAAACCTTCCCCCGGAGAATAGCCGCTGTCTCTTGCAGGATCATTAAAGATCCTTAAGCGAACATAATTAAAACCATGATCTTTTAAAATTTGAATAGCATCTTTTGGTTTGGAATCAATATCATAGAATTTCATGCCCTTGCTTTCCAATTCAGGAAGGAAAGAAATATCAGCACCGATCATCTTATCTACTCTTACCGGTGCAAAAGGAAGTATGGGAAAATTATTTTTTGAAGAATTTATATGATGCGGCGAGCCGGGCTGGATGGTAAATATATCTGTTGCACCGGCAAATAAACTATCTGCAGTTGCTTCGAAATGTAAGCTCGATTGTGAAAGTCCTGATTGTATAATAACCTGGCATTTTCCATTGAATAAGTAACGTTGTGCAATCGTATCATGAAATTTATCTTGTTCATGGCTGCTTGGATCGCCATTGCCAACCCCAATTATTTTTCCATCGCCTTTGAGATGAAAATGAATAAGGTTATTTGCGTCAGGAATTTCCCGGCCATTCCTGTCAATCACGCTTATATTGATAACGGTTCCATCTTTACCATCTGCCAGCATTGTAGATTTATAGGGGCTTACTTCGATCTCGTATGCGTTGCCGGTAGTTTCAACTTTTGCCTGTAACTTTTTTCCCTTTTTATATGCAATGGCCTCTAATATTCCGGGTTCATAATTTACCATCCATTGAAGGTGGCTATTTCGAGCCATATGTTTTTTGCCGAGGGTTTTTCCATTTAAAAACAGCTCCACATTATCAACATTGCTGTTTACCCAAACATCAACAGGTTCACCATTTTTGGAATGATTCCAATGCGGCGATATGTGTAGTACATCTTTATCGGTCCACCAGGATTTGTAGTAGTAATAAATGTTTTTCGGAAAACCGCACACATCCATAATGCCAAAATGAGAATTGATATTTGGCCAGGTGAATGGAGTAGGCTCGCCCCTATAATCGAGGCCGGTCCACACGAATCCACCTAACCAAAAATTATTTGGCGCAGCAAGTTTCCACCATGTTTCAGCTGTACTTGCCCACCATGGGGCTGTAATATCCTGGTCGGGAAGATATCCTTTTGCTGAGTCCAGAACATACATGCCCCTGGTTGTAACTGTACTGCCCATTTCAGTTCCTAGCAAAGGTTGATCAGGATGCTCCTTGTGATAATCTGCAACCGCAAACTGCCGGTAGTTAAATCCTCGAACCGGGATCACTTCATTGATGCCACTGAATTCATTTGCCACATCGGCAGCGTATGTGCTTAACCGTGTTGGATCCAATTCCCTTTGTTTTGCGATCAAAGATCTGGTGATCGATCTTCCTGTACCATTCTTTTGAACCCAACCTTCCTCGTTTCCAAGTGACCACATAAAAACACAAGCCCTGCTTCGGTCACGTTTGATCAGCCATTCAAGATCGCCCATATATTGTGGACTACTATTCAAAAGCCTGTTCTCAGACAATACAAGCATTCCCAGGCTGTCACATGCATCCAGTAATTCTTTGGTAGCAGGATTATGGCTTGCACGGTATGAATTAGAGCCCATTTGCTTTAATAAAAATATCCGGTGATACTGAAGGAAATCGGGAAGTGCTGAACCAACACCAGCATGGTCCTGGTGATTATTTGTGCCTTTAATTTTCACATATTTTCCATTCAGGTATAGCCCTTTAGTGGTAACATTAATAGTGCGGATCCCAAATTTTATTTTATCAGAGTCAATGATCTTTCCATTCATTTTCAAAATGGGAATCACCCTATATAGGTATGGGTCATCGATCGACCATAACCTGGACCCGTTCAGCATAATTTTTTGTCTTGCAGTTTGTTTTTGATTTATTTGTATTAATAACGGTTGTCCAGGTGACCTTCCAACAATGCGTCCATCCCTATCCGTTACAATCACAGAAACAATTACCCTGGCAGGGGCGAACGATTCATTGTTGACAGTAGTTTCAATGTTTATAGTAGCTTTTTCATTTTGAACAGTGGTGTAAACAAACACGGGATTCTCATCGAGGTGCACCGGATCGTATTGATTCAGCCAAACATGGCGGTAGATACCTGCGCCTTCATAAAACCATCCTTCGTATTGTGTTGCATCTACTCTTACAACCAATACATTTTCTTTTCCATAGCGGATGTAATTGCTGATATCATAGGAAGCACCAACATAACCGCTTTTATTATTTCCTAAGTAAAACCCATTGATCCATACGGATGCATCTCTGAAAACACCATCAAATTGGACCTGGAACAACTTCCCTGAATCATTTTTCGGGATATTAAATCTTTTTCTGTACCAGCCAATACTTGTTTCAGGATAGGAACCACCAACTGGTTTATAGCCGTGTGATTGTACGTCAAAATTTCCTGAGCTTACAAATGGAAGTTCAACTGCCCAATCATGTGGAATTTCCACCTGCCTCCAGCTGCTGTCATTGAACTTTGGATCAATCGCTGTATTTACTGCGGATCCTGTTTTTGAGAATATGGTTGCTATGCTATAATTAAAATCCTTTGTGGGATCATTGGAGTTTCCAAATGAAAATTTCCAGTTATTATCAAAGTTTATTTTTTTTCTTTCTTGTGCTTGTAAAGGAAATGTGTTTATAGCGACGAATACCAAAAAACAGTATTTAATTTTCTTCATGATCATTGTATGAATGCATTTACCTATTACTGAGGTAGCCGGCATTATCAGTTATGGGTCAAACATCATTCCTAAAATACTGTTAACCAACTTAATTCAAATTCGCTTTCTAACCTGTAAAGGTATTTTCTCACATAAAATATTATAACTTCATGCTACTACAATTTAAAGATTTCACTGTTTTTGTTTGGATTTTAGATAAAAGAAATTATTTTTGCTGAAGTTTACCACTGTCTGTATCATACACAGCAGAATTAGCCCTCTATCTATAACCACTTTTCACGTAATCCTCAGGAAATACCATCATTTTTACGATTCCTTAGTATAGGCCATTCCCGTTTTTAAATTCTAACCACAAACACCTGCTTTATGGAATTTACTTCTATGTATTCCCGCTTAGGAAATTTATGTTTCATTGTGATCCTGTTTTTCAGTTCAATAAATTTTTCATTTGCTCAAAATGTGATCGTGAATGAAAATTTGGTTGCAGGAACCCCGCAGAATATTTGGGATCCTGTAGCAGACGATGCGCCCATCGAAGGGTTTGCCCAGGAATTTAGTTCGAATAAAGGTGACGTGGTTCATTTTAAGATCGACTTAAATTCGCCCACACTATTACCATATACTATAAAGATCTATCGTCTCGGATGGTACCAGGGAAATGGTGCCAGGTTCATCGATAACCTTGGGTCATTTCTTGGAAGCCAACAAGTGCCTCCTAATTATGACCCGGTAACTGGAAAAGTTGACTGTAATAACTGGTCAACTTCTGCGCAGTGGGTAATTCCTTCTATTGCCGTTTCCGGCGTCTATGTTGCAAGGTTAGATTGTGCTTCATTAAGTGCGGCAAGCCTTATTTTATTTGTTGTAAGAGATGATCTTGCCAACTCACCCGTATTATTTAAAACTTCGGATGCAACCTGGCAAGCTTATAATGAATACGGTGGAAATTCATTTTACAATGCTGCGACACCAGTCACGGGGTTTACACACGCTACGAAATTAAGCTACCAGCGGCCGCTACATATGCGTGGAGATAAGTCTAACTTTTTCAATGCAGAATATCCAATGATAAGATGGATGGAAAAGAATGGATACAATGTTTCTTACGCAACTGATATGGATATGGCAAGAGATGCAACTGCGTTTACTCCTTCTATTCATAAAACGCTGATGTCTGTAGGCCATGATGAATATTGGTCAAAGGAACAGTTTAATAAATTTGAAACTGCCCGTAATAATGGTGTAAGCCTTGCTTTTTTTAGTGGAAATGAAGTTTATTGGAAAACAAGGTGGGAAGATAATTACCAGACACTTGTGTGTTATAAAGAAGGTACGGTTGGAGAAAGTATTTGTGGTGGAAAATGTGACCCGATGCCGGGGGTATGGACTGGTTTATGGCGGGAAGGTTGTTCTCCTGCTTATGCTGCAAATGATGGATGCAGGCCTGAAGGTAAATTGACAGGGCAGATGAGTTGGACACAATCAACCGGTTCGATCAAAGTCCCAAGCTTGTATCAGAATTTGCGCTTTTGGAAAAATACCAGCATCGCATCAATGGCGCCTGGATCCCAAGTGACCTTACCCTATGGCACTTTAGGAAATGAGTGGGATCCTGAACAACTAACATCAAGTTATCCTGCTCACAGAATTATCCTTTCAAACACTTCGCAAGGCGGAAAGATCCACAAAATGTCATTATACAGGTATAGCAGTGGTGCATTTGTTTTTGGTGCAGGAACAATGCAGTGGTCATGGGGATTGGATGACAAGCATGATCTTAATACAGCTGCAGGCCCGGTTCAACCTGTGAGTACAGATATGCAACAGGCAACAATGAATTTATTGTTTGACATGGGATGTATACCAGGTTCACCGGAACCTAACATGGAAGTACCTTCAGCATACAATGACATACTTGCACCAAATTCAACCATCATTTCACCGATCCATGGTTCTTCATATCCGGGTGGATCAATTACAATAACCGGTATTTCTACGGATAATGGAGGCGGAGCTGTGGCAGGTGTTGAGATATCTTTAGACAATGGTGTTACGTGGATCAATGCTACAGGATTGGAGAACTGGTCCTATACTTTTACTCCGGCAAGTTATGGAGCAATCTCGATAAAGGTGAGATCATGGGATGATTTTGGAAATGTAGAAGCTTCAGGAACAGTTCCTTCATCAAATGCAATTTCTATTTCGCCTACTGGGCCGTTTTCTTATTCTGTATTTAATGCAACATATCCACAAACGGAACCTATGTTCTTTACAGGTGGCGGACCGGTAGAGCTAGGGATGAAATTTCGAAGCACCATTCCTGGATTTGTTACGGCCTTTAGATATTATAAAGGCGCAGGAGTAACAGGGGATCATATTGGCCATCTTTGGAATAGTGCAGGTGCTTTGCTCGCGTCTCAAACATTTACAAATGAAACAGCTTCGGGCTGGCAGACAGTTCAGTTATCAACACCCGTTGCGATACATAAAAACACGACTTATATCGTTTCATATTTTAGCTCTACCGGTGATTTTGTGAGAGCTGATCCATTTTTTACTTCAGCTGTAGTCAACGGGTTTCTTCGGGGTTTAGCCAATGGAGAAGAGGGCGGAAATGGTGTCTATATTTATTCTCCAACGCCTGCATTCCCGGAAAACAATTTCGGCTCGAGTAATTATTTCGCTGATTTAATATTGGAGACGGACGACGCAATACCGCCAATGGTAGAGATGGTAACACCGGCAAATAACGCAACCGGGATCTTGCTCAATGTTCGCCCCACAGCAAAGTTCAATGAAGACCTGAGTGCGGCATCAGTCACAAGGTCAACTGTTGTCATGACAGGACCCGGAAATATATTTGTTTCTGGTGCCGCATCACTAACCGATGGTTCTCTGGTAACGTTTACGCCTAACGCCGACCTTGCAGCTAACAGTACTTATACAGTTACGCTGAAAGGCGGGGCCGCTGAGCCTGTTCTTAAAGACCTCATAGGGAATGCTCTTGCTAATAACTATTCCTGGAGTTTTACAACCGGGAATGTTTTCCCGCCGGCTGTTACGACCAAACCTGTTTCTCAGACTGTATGTACGAACAGCCTTGTAA
>JBDSDG010000298.1:0-4749 GCA_039920685.1 Ferruginibacter sp. | reverse complement strand
TCATTTTACTTTTTGCTCCTGTTGATCCTATTCATTATTTTTTGGTTACTTGTTAGGCCGAAATATATGCTCATTGGCATTTTCAGCATCTTGCTCGCCTGGAAACCATTGAAACACCTGGTACAATTGAAGCTCTCGTCAGATTTTACTTTAAAGAAAGAACCGGCAACCTTGCGTGTATTAAGTTGGAATGTGGAACATTTTGATATCCTTGAACACAAAAAGCATCCGGAAAGAAAAATCGGGATGCTTGACATGATCAATGAATACCAGCCTGATATTGCATGTTTCCAGGAAATGGTTGCAAGCGATAATGTGCCTTCTGCCATTAATTATATTCCCAATTTCATGATCCGGCTAAATATGCCTGACTATCATTATTCTTTCAATCGAAAGATCGATTTCGATGCCAATCACCATTTCGGTATCATAATATTCAGCAGGCTTCCGATAATCAATAAAAAAACGGTGAGTTATCCTCCCAATGATTACAACTCCATCTTTCAATACATTGACGTATTGAAGAATGCTGACACTTTCAGGGTTTTTAATATCCATTTGCAATCGCTGAAATTCAGCAATAGTAATCTTAAGTATATCGACGATCCATCAATGACTGATAAGGAAGATCTAAAGAGATCCAAAAACCTGATCGATAAGTTTAAGAAGGGATTCATTAACAGGATGGACCAAAGTGAACACGTGAGAGCGGAGATCGAAAAGAGCCCATACCCTGTAATTGTTTGTGGTGACTTTAATGATGTACCTAACAGTTATGCATATGATAAGATCGGCAAAGGTTTACAGAATGCTTTTGCTGAAAAAGGTAATGGTATAGGCCGGACCTTCTATGCAATATCACCCACACTGCGCATCGATAATATATTTGCAGACAGCAGGTTCGATATTCAACAATATCTCCGTGTAAAGAAAAAGATCAGCGATCATTTTCCGATCATTGCAGACCTAAGTCTTAAGAAAAAATGATGGTTTTGGCTTTGTTTCCACGTAAATAATAGTATCTTGTCATTAGATGCAGTTCTCTATAGCTTCATATAATTTTTGTCTTTCATGTTGCCCTTGCGGCATAGCTTAATATCTTTGTGCCCAACCTGGCAAAAAATTTTCTAACTATATTTTCTTAAATGATCGCACATAATCGGTGCATGATCCTCCATCAAAAATTCCAACCATGCCATTAAAGATCTATAATTCATATACCCGCCAGAAAGAAGAATTTGTTCCAATAACTCCCGGCTATGCTGGAATGTATGTTTGCGGCCCAACAGTAAGCGGCGAAAGTCATCTCGGGCATGCCCGCCCTTATATCACTTTTGATATTGTGTTTCGTTACCTCACATACAAGGGCCATAAAGTGAGGTATGTGAGAAATATTACTGATGCAGGTCATTTTGAAGAGGAAGGCCGTGACCCTGAAGATAAGATAGCGAAAAAGGCAATACTCGAAAAACTGGAGCCAATGGAACTTGTTCAGAAGTATACAAACTTGTATCACTGGGCCATGAAGCAATTCAATAACATTGAGCCCACGATTGAGCCCACCGCAACCGGCCACATAGTAGAACAGGTAAACATGATAGAGAAACTAATAAGTGAAGGTTATGCTTATGAGACAAACGGCTCTGTATATTTTGATGTTAAGAAATATGCCTCCAGCCATGAGTATGGCAAGTTAAGTGGCCGGATCATTGAGGATCTTTTAGAAAATACAAGAGAGCTGGAGGGACAGGAAGAAAAACGGGATGCCGCGGATTTTGCACTTTGGAAATCTGCAGCACCGGAACACCTTATGCGCTGGAAAAGTCCGTGGGGTGAGGGTTTTCCCGGTTGGCACATCGAATGTTCTGCAATGGCTACAAAATACCTGGGGGCTGAATTTGATATCCATGGTGGCGGCATGGATCTTTTATTCCCGCATCATGAAAGCGAAATAGCACAATCAACAATTTGCAATCACAAAGCACCAGTAAGATACTGGATGCATAATAATATGATCACCATCAATGGAAGGAAGATGGGAAAAAGCTATAATAATGTGATCAGGCTAACGGAGTTGTTTAGTGGCGACCATCCTTTGCTTACGCAGGCATTTCATCCTATGACGGTAAGGTTTTTTATTTTACAAAGCCATTACCGCAGCACGCTTGATTTTAGCAGTGAGGCATTGGTGGCAAGTGAAAAAGCTTTCAAGCGTTTATGGGAGGCGTATGAGATACTGCTAAAATTACCCATTGGTGAACATTCGTCCGCAAGTGATCCTGAGCTTGATGCAAAGATCAATCAATGGCTAAGTGAATTTGAGGAATTTACGGACGATGATTTCAGCACACCAAAAGTTTTGGCTAATATGTTTGAGATAGCGCCAATTATAAATTCAATAAAAGATAAACTGATATCTGCTGATGCGATAAGTGTGCAAACGTTGCGATCAATGAAGGACAATTTTAAAATATTCCTGGAAGATATTTATGGACTTCAAAGTATTTCCGGCAATAACAATGAAACTCTACAGGGGGTCATGCAATTATTGATCGAGATTCGTAAGGAGGCGAAGACCAAAAAGGATTTCGCAACATCCGATAAGATAAGAAACCAGTTAACGCATTTGGGAATTTTATTAAAGGACGAGAAGGATGGAGGTATGAGCTGGAGCCTGTAAAAGAGTGAGATTAATCTTAGAAATATCCCGAGACCTTACGGATTAAATGATATTGCTGTTCCATCTATTTCTGAGCCTTCGGTAGATGAAAAACTGTTTTAGGATGGTAATTATTTCTTCAATTCAAGGCCTCTCAAAACAGCCAGGTTTTTTTCATCGGCATTATTCTCTTTTGATGTTTCTAAAACCTTGGGGGTCTTCTTAAAATTCCTTAGGATATATTCGAATGGTTCTAATCCCAACAATCCTTCTCCGATATGAGCGTGCCTGTCTAGTTTACTGCCAAGTCCACCTTTTGAATCATTCAGGTGAAAGCACAGCAATTTATCATAGCCGATTAGCTTATCAATCAAATCTAAAAATTCAGCGATTCCTTTCATTGATCGGATATCGTATCCTGCCGCAAATGAATGGCAGGTGTCAATGCAAATACCAATTCGCGGAGAATTTATATAATGTACAAGCTCACCGATATGCTCTATCTTTCCACCAATGCTGGATCCTTGTCCTGCAGTATTTTCCAGTAATATTTTTACACCCGAACCATCAGTGGCTTTTAAGACCCTGTTAATGTTATCGCCAATGCGTTTTATTGCTGTAGGTACAGTAAGGCTTCCGGCAGAGCCTGGATGTAAAACGGTATGTGTTAATCCAAGTGTCTTACAACGCTCTACTTCTGCCAACAAAGACAATGCTGATTTTTCGATGATATCCTCATTTTCTGAACCCAGGCTTATGAGGTATATCGCATGAGAAAAAGCTTGCTTTACACCATGGCTTTTAAATGCTGTTCTAAATTGAAGCCCTTCTTCTTCACTCACCAGCTTCTCCTTCCAAAATCGCTGGTTCTTTGTAAATATCTGGATCGCGTCTATGCCAAGCCGTTTTGCCTCGATCAAAGCATTCATATAACCACCGGCTACTGAAATATGTGCACCAAGAAGCATATCGAAAGCTTTACAAAAAAGCTGCCGATATGGAAATGCTTTACCTGGCCATAATCCACCCAAAAAGAGGCACCCTTTCCTCAAATGGAGATATTAATAAACCAAAACACCAGTTTATTGATAGGTAATTATGCTGCGGCATATATATTGCCTTTACATCTGTACACTAAAACTAATATATGAAAAATCTTCAATTAATGATCAGCGCTGCTATCGTAGTAGCTGGTTTTACAGCTTGCAGCGATTCCAAAGAAAAAGAAACCGCCAAAATGGAAGCTGCCTCTTTAACCCAATATGTTGATTCTATTGACCAGGTTAAACCTATCTACACAGTAGAGAATTGGACAATGATCGATAATGCCTACCAGGAAAGAGCACTAAGAGCTGAAACTCATCTTGCTATGCTAGAAGCAGAAGATAAAGCGAACGCAGAGGCAAGCAAGGCTAAATATGCTGCTCTAAAAGCAACTTATGAAGCAAAGTTAAAAGAGAATGAAAAAGCAGCCTTGATAGTTAATGAAAAGCCCGATTACAGGCAGGTTCTTAGGAACAGGCTATTCGGGGAAGGAAAGATTGGCTCTGATATGCAATTTAAATTTGCAACCGCTGATAACCTTAAAGGGATCTATGAGAATTTCGTAAACACTATAGCAGACAATAAGAATAATTTTACAAGGGAAGACTGGGATGAGATAAAGGTCTTATACGAAGCCTTGGATACAAGAAAGAATGCGGTAGAAAAAGATCTTTCTACTGCCGATAACCTGAAGATCGCAGGATTAAAAATAAGGTTTGCTTCAATTAAAGCAACCCACAGGGGTGGTACAAAGGCTGAAGAAAATCATGAAGCAAAACAATAATTGAATTATCCGGTTGATCCGTAGGTTTTAGATCACTGGAATAGCA
This sequence comes from Ferruginibacter sp., assembly GCA_039920685.1. Lineage (GTDB taxonomy): Bacteria > Bacteroidota > Bacteroidia > Chitinophagales > Chitinophagaceae > Ferruginibacter. Next base: position 216 of record JBDSDG010000298.1, on the reverse strand, counting down.
TCAAACAGTCGTACGATCAAAAAGCGCTTCCCTTACAGGAAGCGTTTTTTGTTAATAATACGTTCGGATAAGAGATTATCCGCTTCTTTTCACACATTTATGCACAGCTGTTCATAACCTCATTTATTAGTTATAATCCTAATAGCTATATTGGTAGAATACTTTAACCTAAACTAATTTTTATGGACACGAAAAAATTCCTGGTCGGTGGAATTA
>JBDSDG010000297.1:0-17408 GCA_039920685.1 Ferruginibacter sp. | reverse complement strand
ATAAAGCATCAGTTGTAAAGAATGCTGGACGAGTGGCAATCCTGCATGAGCCTTCTCATACGGTGACTGTTTTTCCGATAAAAGATGTGGCGCATGATCGGTGGCAATAACATCAAGACGGTCATCCAGCAGTGCCTTCCACAATGCTTCCTTGTTATTTGCAGATTTAATAGCAGGATTACATTTTATTTTATACCCGAGTTTTTCATAATCTTCCGCTGTGAAATGAAGATGATGTACACAAACTTCTGCAGTAATTCTTTTATCTTTTAATGGCATCATGTTCCCGAAAAGCTGTAACTCTTTTTCGGTACTGATATGAAGGACATGTAAGCGGCTATTGTATTTTTTTGCAAATTGAATGGCAACAAGCGAGGATTCAAAACAGGCTTCGTCGTTCCTGATAACCGGATGATCACCTGGCTCCAGGTCCTGTTTTTGTTGTTTCAAAGTTTCATAATTCCTCCGGATGATCCGTTCATCTTCACAATGTGTTGCAATGAGAAGTTCGCTTTCTGCAAATATCCTGTTCAGAGTATTATGGTTATCAACAAGCATTTTTCCTGTGCTGCTTCCCATGAAGATCTTAACTCCACATAACTGTTTTTTTAATTTATTAGCGCTAAGAACTTCTTCCCCATTATCGTTACTGACACCCATGTAAAATGAATAATTTGCCATAGATGTATTTGCGGCTATGTTATACTTATCTTCCAGTATATCCAGCGTGAGTGCATTTGGGATGGTATTTGGCATTTCCATAAAACTTGTTACACCACCAGCAACAGCGGCCCTACTTTCACTATGGATAGTCGCTTTTTGAGTCAATCCAGGTTCCCTGAAATGTACCTGGTCATCAATAACACCGGGGAATAGGTGTTTATTTTCACCCATTACTTCATTTACATTCCTTTTAACGCTGATATGCTTATCCATCTTTTCAATGCGCTCTCCATTCGTTAAAACATCCATGCATTGAATTTTTCCTTCATTTACAACTTGGATGTCTTTAAAAAGATAACTTTGCATATCTTGAATTTAAAGATTCTTTACCAAATTCCAATCTGATGCAAATTATTAAAAGCTTCATCAAACTAATTGTTCTTATTCTTCCTGTTACAGCAGTAGCGCAATCTACTTACCTTGACCAGGGATCAAAAGAGTACCGTTTTATAGACAGGCTGGAAATAAAGCAACAAAAACTTACCGGGGTTAATTTTTCAACGGTGAAGCCATACAGCCGGAAGGCTATTGTGATGCAGGCTGAGCAGATCGATAGTGTCCGTAAATGGCTGAGAGATTCTGCGGGGCCGGATCATAGTGGCTGGACTGCTGTTTTGCTTTCTAAGGTTGATGAATATAATATGCGCAGTTTGCTTATGAACAATACGGAATGGGTAACTGGTAATAAGGATGATTTTCAATCGAGCCATACCATACTAAAAACCTTTTACAAAACAAAACCTAACCTTCTTGAAGTAAATATGAAAGATTTTTTCCTTGTGGTAAATCCAATATTGCAATTAAAACTTGCAAAAGAGACGAACAATAACAATGGCTTGTATTTGAACAGCAGGGGTATTACTATAAGGGGAAGGATAGCAAACAAAGTCGGGTTTTCATCAACTATTATCGAAACACAGGAACGTGGTCCTCAGTACTTCCAGGACAGGGTAAATAAGTTTGATGCATTACCTGGCTCTGGTTTCTACAAGCGATTTAAAAGTAATGCGTTTGATTATTTTGATGCCAGGGGTTATATAACTTTTACTGCAGCAAAATATATCGACATCCAGTTTGGCTATGATAAAAATTTTATTGGCAATGGATATAGAAGCTTGTTCCTGAGCGATTATGGTAACAGTTATCTTTTTGCAAAAGTGAACACGAAGATCTGGAAGTTCAATTATCAGAACTTATTCATGGAATTAACACCTCAATTTCATAAGCATGGTGATTCACTGCTACCCAGGAAGTATGCGGCTATGCATCATTTAAGCATGAACGTTACCAAATGGCTTAATATAGGCTTATTTGAAGGTGTAATATTTGGAAGAGATGAGCATTTTGATTTTCAATATTTAAACCCCATCATTTTTTACAGGCACATTGAAGGAAGCGTTGGAAGCCCCGACAATGCGGTTGCCGGATTGGATTTTAAAGCCAACATCAAGCACGCTGTACAGCTTTACGGCCAATTGTTATTAGACGAATTCATCTTATCTAAAGTGAAGAATGAGCCTACCTATTGGGCAAACAAATTCGGGATACAGGTAGGAGCAAAATATATAGATGCATTCGGACTTAAGAATCTTGACCTGCAGGTGGAAATGAACAGGGTCAGGCCGTTTACATATTCTCACAAAGACACCATTGCAAACTATACACATTACAACCAACCACTGGCACATCCACTGGGAGCAAACTTCCAGGAATGGATCGGCATTCTAAATTACCAGCCACTTCCAAAGTGGAATATCAATGCCCGTTTGATCTATTATTACCAGGGACTGGACTCAGGGAATATCAATTTTGGAAGCAATCCATTCAAAAGTTATCTGACACGTTCTACAGAGACTGGATTTAAAGTTGGAACCGGAAATAAAACGACTTGTTTCAATGGTACTTTAAATGTTTCATACGAGGTGATACAAAACCTTTTTGCAGAAGCTTCCGTTCAGCAGCGTAATTATAAACTTACTAATTCGGCATCCTCAAATAATACGATGATAACGGCAGGGATCAGGTGGAATATGTTTAGGAGGGATTATGATTATTAGGAACAGATCCCAGATCCCGGATACCAGATCGTGGTCTGAGTGCTTCGAAATATATTTAATAATGGAGATTTATTAATAAAATCTCATCGCTGAAATATCACGGATTATCCCGTATCCCTTATCCCGTATCTTCTATCGATTCATCACTCCACCGTTAAAGAAAACGTCAGCGTCCTCGAACTTATCCTGTCAATTACATTTGAGTACTTAAGATTTTCATCGCGGCTGTGAAGGTTTGCCAGGCCCCAACCTATTTTAACTTCAGGAGTTAATACAAAGAATGGAAAATAAATATGGAAACCTAGGCTCGCATCAATTCCATAATCAAAAGGTTTAAGCTTAAGCAGGTCTTCTGCTTTTTTTGCCCCTGCATTTGCAGCAAGGTCATATTCGATCCTTCCTCCCGCCATCATATATACCTTGAAATTATCAATTCGGTCACTTGTAAATTTTATCTGCAGTGGTAAGGCAAGCGTGATGCCCTGAACTTTTTTAAGCGTTGTAGAATCTTCCCCGGCCGGTTTATCAGGATATTTTAATTTGTATTGAAATGCTTTTTCTGTGAACACAAGGCTTAAGGGATATGTTCTTATATCAAAGTGCTCACTTAGACGAAGGTTAACAAGCCACGCAAGATTTATTCCTGTGCTGTTTATGCTTTCTATATCCATGATACTATCTCTGACCAGGAAGAGCGGGTGGTGTTCGAAACTGAAGTGCGAGCGGTTCACGCCAAGATGAATTCCAAAGTGAAATGATTTTTCATCATGATCGGGCAGGTTCAATTCTACACGGGATTGTGCAAAACTGGCCGCCGGCAATATCAAACCAAATATAATTGCCTGTATTATTTTATTCCGCAATAAATGCTGCATATTCCTAAACTCAATGATTTGCTGTATGAATGTTTATATCCCAGGTTTTCCAGGATAGTTGTAAACGTTTTTCCTTCAGGGAATTTTTTAATTGATGCGTCGAGGTACTTGTATGCGTGGCGGTTTTTTGAAAAAAGCTTACCCACTCCCGGGGTAATCGTCTTCATGTAAAAATTATAGAATGACCTTATAATAGGTAAAGATGGCTTACTAAATTCCAGTATCACTAATTTTCCACCTGGCCTTAATACCCGTTTTATTTCCAACAGGCCTTTTTCCAGGTTTTGAAAATTCCTCACACCAAATGCAACTGTTACCGCGTCAAACGAATTGTCATTAAAATTTATTGCCTCGCTATCACCGTTTAACAATTCTATAATATCTGTTAATTCAAGCTTCTCAATTTTCTTTTTCCCGATCTGTAACATGCCATCGCTGATATCAATACCTGTTATCTTTAGCGGTTTTAGCAAACGAGATGCCATGATTGCCACATCTCCTGTACCTGTAGCCACATCGAGTATAGTTTTGGGAGCTAATTGGCTTAATTGTTTAAGTGCTTTCTTTCGCCATGTTTTATCTATGCCGACACTTAAAAAACGGTTCAAAAAATCATAATTGGAGGCAATGTCGTTAAACATTCCTGCCACCTGTTGCTTCTTATTTAAATCCGAATCCTTGTACGGAACTACGGTATCATGTGCAAAATCCGTCATACAGGGCAAAGATAAGTTGTTTACAATTGGGCAAATTCCATAAGCGGCCTTGAAATAAGATTGAGTATTTTTGAAGATCAAATCAAAAGATGAATATCAAAAAAGCGGTTTATATTGTCAGTAGCCCTGAATATGAAAAATGTCCGGTGCCTGACAAAACTGAATATGCATTTATAGGCCGGAGCAATGTTGGAAAATCTTCCCTCATCAATATGCTTTGTGATAATGATAAGCTTGCCAAGACATCTGGCTCGCCAGGCAAAACACAATTGATCAATCATTTTGAGATCACCAGCAGTATCGATGAATCGATGGGCAAGAAAAAGGTGAATACATATAAATGGTATCTCGTAGATCTGCCGGGATATGGATTTGCAAAGGTTAGTCAACGCAGCAGGCGAAGATGGGAGCAAATGATCGAAAACTATTTGCGTAAGCGGGAGAATCTTACCATGGTATTTGTCCTGATCGATGCAAGGCATAGCCCACAAAAACTGGATCTTGATTTCCTGGAGAATTTAAAAACATGGCAGGTGCCCTTTGCGCTCATCTTTACAAAGTCTGACAAAGAGAATCAGCGCACCGTTAGTAAAAATGTAAAGGATTTTTTGGAGGCCATGAAAAGAACCTGGCAGTTCTTACCACAGCATTTCGTAACAAGTGCGACAAAAAAAGTTGGAAAAACGAAGTTGCTTTCTTTTATAGACGAAACCAATGAATCTGTAAATAAACCTGTTATTTAATTAACAACTTTATTTGCACAGCTGCTACTTGCAAAGGCTTCAGGCTTTGCCTTAAATGCGAAACCCATTCCAAGAATATATCCCATTGCTTCCCGTAGTGCTTCGTTGCTTTTAAAGTGTGGATTTGTATTTATATCTGCATGAACTTCCATATCAACATCATACGTTGTGAATAAATTACAAAGCTCATAAGCTATCTCAATGCTTTTTGCAACTTCAACGAGCATTCTTTCCTTAATGCTGTATTTGATGATCGTCTTTTCGTTGTGGATGAACATAAACCCTCCGTGGCCCTCCCGTAAAAACACGATCACGGTTGCGAACTCGGTATCGCGGCCTTTGACCTGGCTGTCTGTTCCAATGCAAACTTTTAATTTATAACCCAAAGCAGTTTCTCTTTTGATGGCTTGCTCTACTGCATCCCGGATGGGAAGTTGAATGGGGTCGCCATTGAATTTTCTCCATAACATAAAATGAGGTTTTTTAAAGTTACTGATAAAAACATCAAGGAGAAAGTTATTTAACGGTTATTTCATTTGCAGAGAAAGGTCATTTTAATTGGTTTACCTTTTTTGTATTGATGGTTTATACATAAAAAAAGGGACCAGCCCCTAACGCTGATCCCTAACTTACACATGAATCTACCTTACTGTTTTATAATTCGTTCTGATTGTTTTAAATTATTTGCGAACATCTGTATAACATATAATCCAGCGGATTTATTGTTTACATTTATTTTATTCATGCCTTCGATCCCGTTACCAACAGCGATCATCCTTCCATTGGCATCGGAAAGCATGTAATGAAAACCCACTGCAGCGTTGACTGTGATCTCACTTGTTACAAACGTTGATACTGCAAAAAGTTTATCTGATTTAACTGTTGATCTCAATGCAACGATATTAGAATAAGCCGTCTGGTCAATTACAGAAGTAACCTTTAACCTGTAATAGATCGTGGAGTTGCTAAATGGTATATAATTGTAGTGTTTGCTCATTGCGTTCAATGAGGTCAATGGCCTGAAGTTCGTTCCATCATTTGAAACCTCCATTATGATCGCACGTATTGGCTCGTCTGCAACTATGTTCCATGTGAGATCATGTTTTTCTTTATCTGTTTTTCCGGTTAACGTTATCTCATGGATGGGCAAGGCCCCGGTAAAACCGTTTAGTGAATAGGAGCCAAGACTTCCATAGTTACTCGTGTTTGAATTGCCGGTACCGTCTACTACAAAATAATAAGTTCCTGCATTTAAAAGTGTATCAATTGTAATGCTCATGCTCGATGCCGGATCGTAAGTGCGTATCAATACTGACCCATTGTAAAGGGAGATCTTCATATCCAGGTTTGCACCTGCGTTATCAACGCCAACATTAAACGGGACTGCATCTAAATGAAAATTTACACTTTGCGATACCTGGTATTTGAAAGCATCCTGGTCTGAGCTGGTGGTGATTACTCCATTAGCGGTAAAAGCTCCGCTGCCTAACGTATATGTAGATGCGCTTCTTGTTTCTGCGTAATCATCTGTTCTATAGCCAAACCCGTTCATTGCTGTGATGATCGTTAAATTATCTTGTGTGTTAGTGCAACCATATGGAGTTGGGCCGTCATTCCAGCCTGTCATATTCCTGTAATAACTGTTTCCCATGATAGGTGACCAGCTTACCTGGCCACTTCCCGCCCCAAGGCTATATGTTTCAACCAGGTTACAATTGGCATCGTATGAGGACTGATGAGATAACCCGACCGTGTGGCCGCTTTCATGTGAGCAACACTCCGCAATATATTTTGGATTATTTGGGCCAAGCCTGTCCGAAAAAACAAAGCCTGGTGTATCATCTCCCCAGGTAAATGATCCGATATATGAAATACCACCCACGCCAGATGTCCAGCTGCTGGTTGGCGTAACTATGATCCTGATCCTCCTGTTTAAAGGTGCTGCTAAAAATTTGGTGGAATCGGTAGTGATATTCACATTAAAGGGGCGGTAGTCTTCTGCCACCCTGTTGAAGATCTCGGTTATTTGTGTGTCTGTCATTCCGCTTGCTGCGCAAAAAAGCGGTGAGCCATTATTCCAGGATGTACCGATCACGGTATGTCCGTCGAAATCTAAATATATTGTTGCGGTGGCAGTGGGAAAACTATTGAATCTTGGAACGCTGAATGCTTTCAGGGAAATGAGCGAAACGAAAAATAATAGTTTTAGTGAAGTAAAGTTTTTCATTTGTTTGGATTTATGGCCCTACAGGGGCTTATGGATTTGGTTAGGTATGTATTTTACAGGTTACACTCCTGCAGGATCTTTGAAGCCTCAATTTTTTCGAGCTTGTAATTTCCAGCTGTATCTTTTTTGATCTCATAGCCGTCATTTGCATTTGGGCTAATGATCCTTCCAACAAATGATACATTGTCACCGTCAAGCTGTTGCCTGCTTAAATGAAAAATTGTATTTTCCATTTGGTCAGATTTAATAGTAATGCTTTGCAGGTTGCTATATTTTACAACGTTGCTGATTACAGTACCTGAGAATTTAAAATTGTCTGAAAAGAATAAAACCACATGCTGGCCCTCTGCCGCTGCAAGTGCATTGTTGAATTCGAATGCGGAACAATTAATGATTGGGGGATAATTGCCAAACAATGCTGGCTTTGAAGAATGCTGGGTAAATCCTGCTGTAGCTGTAAGGCAAAACAATAATGCAAGGGCTACTTTGTTAAGCGATTTCATTGTTTAAGTTTTTGTTAGAGTATTGGATAACTTCTAACAGAAACGGCCAGATGCCTGTGCTTAGTATGTATTCGAAGGTGAAAAATGGAAATTTAGGATGTGAATCGTAGTTCTACTTAGTATTGTAACGTGCTAAGCAATACCAACGTACATGCTTCTATCGTTTTAATACCATTCTTTTGTGCAAGGGTTTCTAATTCCTCATTTTCTGTTCCGGGATTAAAAATGATCCTTTTGGGTTTCAGGGAAATGATATAATCGTAATAAGGTTTTTGGTTCTCCGGATTTAAATACAATGTAACTGTATCAATATCATTCCATACTTTTTGTTCTGTTGTGATCTCTATTTTACCGATCATGCCAGCTTTTTTTCCCAATGCAAAGACTGGCTGTCCATGGCCTACAAGTTTTTTCACTGCGAGGTTACTATAGCGTGAAAGATTTACAGACGCCCCGAGAACCAATGTTTTTTTTGACATAACCATTACTTTAAAAATCTTGATATATTATCTGGTGAAGGAACCATACAAACATTTTTTTTGCCGAACCATTTATATCGGTTCTTAGCAATCATATTGTATACGGCATTCCTTATAAGCGGTGGTACAATTATAAAGCCATATAAATATTTTACTATGCCTGTCAGATCTTTTGCCACCCTAAGGGCGGCTGTTGATCTGGTATATGCTTTTTTGTCACTTAACAATACAAATGAGTTCATGTCATTCTGTGTAAGTCCATATTCCTTTAAAAGCCGTTGCCCTGCTTCTCCCTGCAGGGTTGCAAATGAGAATGACCTTTTAGGATCATGCCTGATCACATATTGGATCGACCTATTACACAGATTGCAAACACCATCAAATAATATGATCCGTTCATTCATGCTGCAAATTAAAATAAAGGAGGGTGGAAATTGATTTTATTAAAAAGGCAAATTATAAAGACTAACAAGGCAAGGATATTTAATACGACTATTATAGGATAATTTTTAATGATACCTGCATAATCCATTCTTCGCCTGTATTCTACGAAAACAAAAAGGGTTAGTAATGATAAATAGTAATTATTTATAAATAGATCTGCGAAACAAAATTTATTTAAGAAGATCAAGGGAATGGTTAATAAAACAGTTGTTAGAGCAAGCATATTTACCTGCCCTAAAAATTCAATGGCCACCCTGGGATGTAGAAAATATGCGATCGCAATGTTGGATATTACCAGCATAAAATGTAACGCCTGTAATTCGTTTTGATTAATCCTTATTGAACTATTGGCAAGTATATTAATTTGTATCGGGTATAGCATGAAGGTGTTGAAGGCAATAAATAATAACATGAACAGTAAACGGTATCTAAAATTAAAATCAGGAGTGCAATCGAAATTACCAACCGTTGTTTTCCTGGCAACAATCACTCTTCGATTGTAGGAGATCAAATTATAAGTTTTATTCAATATCCAGTTAACCGGTCTAAAGTCAATCACTGGCTTTAAAAATGGAAGCCTTTGTTGTATTATCTCTGAAAGACCTTCTATTCCATACCAGACCTGGCTATTCTTTAGATCTATTACAGGGATCTCATTTCTGCACCTATTTGTATCGATCAATTCTAATAAGGAAGAATCAACAGTAGAAAAATTCTTTCGGTTGTCATTGGTGATCATGCCAGCTGCAACAAATCCAATTGTATATAATGAACAAAGCGGACAATTGTCGTCGTAGATAATTACTTTATTACATTTCACAGCTGAAATATTATTTATTTAAATATCCATATAGGTTCACAATAAAAAGAAGAATATATACCAGTGAAAAGAATATGAATAATGAGTTCATCAATATTTCCCCGATCTTAAAAATTACTTTCTTTGGTATTTCATACATTGGATAATATGCGAACTGTGTAGCCACTTTCCCGGTCCAATAAGCAGCAATAAGTCCCGTTAGGGCAACCGCCAGGCCGGTTTGATTCTTAAGCTCTGTTGTAAATAAAAGAGTGATCAGCCCAAAAGAGAAATTAAGCCCTTGTATATAATGGCCATAAGTTTTTGCGATCTCCTGGTTAAGTGGTTTCAATTTTTTTATATCATTGTACCAATCAAATACCACATGCCTGATGTAGGGGTATATGATGGCTGTAAATATCTGACCAAGACCGCCAATAATTATTAGCCAGTTTGGAATATTGATTTTCATGAGCCTAATTTTTTAATAGTGTAATGGGCCTTTGCAGTTTTACATATACTTCAATATAGCAGATCCATGCATAATACATTGCCATGAATGGTGCAGTGAACAACAGGATCCAAAAAGAACCAGCGGGCATTGTCAACAGGCTGATAGCGGTGATCCAATGATAGATCCGTCTAACACCTTTTCGTTGCGTGAACCAATGATTGAATGCGTGGATCGCCATACTGATCACCTGCCATCCTCCAACAACAAAATATCCAATGATAAATGTTTCATCCATTTTCAGGAGGCCTGCAACAGTAAATGACATTATAAGGATACAGCTGATCCAAAGATCCACCTGTTTAAACATTTTCATGATTATGTTTTTTAAGTTTCAGAAAAATATGAAAGCATTTTACTTAAAAACAGCCAGCTGATAGCCGGCTAATGTTTTTTTATTTAAACAACTTTAATAAATTACCGGTAAACCAGTTCTCTTCAGCTTTGATCATTACATCTAATACTTTATCCGCGTGGTTGCCAAGTTTTTTAATATTGCCGATCAGTTCAACGAACTGCTTTGTCTCTTTATCTTTTTTATCTCCATCGATATTATCAAGCTGACCCAATAATTTCAGCATTGGATCCAGTTCTCTTTTTTTTCTTTCTTTGATTATTTGTGTGGCAACTTTCCAGATATCTTTTTCGGCACTGAAGAATTCCTTTCTTTCGCCAGGTAATATTATCCTTTCAACAAGGCTCCAGCTGATCAGGTCACGGATATTCATATTCACGTTTCCACGGCTTATGCTGAGCTGTTCCATGATGTCGTCCTGTGTAATAGGATCAGGACTCATTAGTAACAATGCATGGATCTGTGCCATCGTGCGATTTATACCCCATTGGGTGCCAAAAGCGCCCCAGCTGCTTATGAATTGTTGTTTTGCTTCAGAAAGTTTCATACAGTAAATGTAAACTACATTTCTGAACTTTCAAAAAATAATGAAAGATATTATTAAAAATAAACGCCGGAATTTCCGGCGCTTGTTAAATTATTACAGGTAATTTATTATACCAACATGGTAACCGGATCCTGCAGATATTTTTTCAATGTCTGCAAAAAGGCTGCAGCGACTGCACCGTCAACACTGCGATGATCGCAGCTCAAAGTGACCTTCATAACATTTGTAACATCAAACGCGCCATTTTTTCGAATGACCGTTTCACGGATATTTCCCACTGCTAAAATACAGCTATCAGGAGGGTTGATAATAGCAGTAAATTCTTCCACGTCCATCATCCCGAGATTTGAAATGGTAAAAGTATTGCCACTGAATTCGTTAGGCTGGATCTTTTTATCTCTTGCCTTTGCATATAATTGTTTTGCATCTGCAGCTATCTGCGATAGCGTTTTTTGATCTGCGAACCTGATAACGGGCACGATCAATCCTTCCGGTAATGCAAGGGCGGATCCAATGTGAATGTGATGATTTTGACGAATGAATTCACTGCCGTCTGTTCCGGATTTTGCCGGGATCCAGCTGCTGTTAACATCAGGATGCTGGCGAAGCGCACTAGCACAGGCTTTTATGATCATGTCATTAAAAGAGATCTTTACAGGGCTTACCTCATTCATTGCGTTTCGTGCGGTGATCGCATTGTCCATGTTTATTTCCATGGTGACGTAAAAATGCGGTGCACTGAATTTACTTTCACTTAATCGGCGTGCGATCACCTTTCGCATCTGCGTTAACGGTATATCTGTATGTCCTTCTTCTCCTGGCGTAAATGCAGGTGCTATGAAAGGCCTGGCTGTTGAAGCCTGCTGTTTTTCTGAAACTGGTTCGGGTTGCGAAGGAGCGCCTTTAAATTCATCAACATCTTTCTTTGTCACACGACCGCCATCACCGCTTCCATTTATTTTAGAGATATCGATACCTTTTTCTGAAGCAAGTTTTTTTGCGAGCGGGGAGGCTTTAATGCGGCCATCCGTTTCTGCGGTAGTTTCTGTTGCCGGTATTTCTTTGTTTATTATTTCTTCCTCATTCTTCACTTCAGGTTTTTCGCTCTTCACTTCTTTCTTTATTGCAGCGTCTGTATCTTTTGCGGCAGGTTTTTCAGCCGCCGGTTCGTCCAACAATGATTTAAAATCTTCTCCTTCTTTTCCAACAATGGCAATGACCTGGTTAATTTTTGCAGCCTGGCCTGCAGGGACACCAATATATAATAATGTTCCGTCTACATAACCATTTACCTCCATCGTAGCTTTGTCCGTTTCCACCTCTGCCAATACATCATCGCTTTTTACTTTATCACCCACATTCTTATTCCAGGTAACTATTTTTCCTTCTGTCATGGTATCGCTCAACAGCGGCATACGTATCACTTCTGCCATATATTCTATTTATTATTTTTCCGAAATTAATGCAAATACAGGAATATGGTTGTTTTTTAGCAGGCAATATGCCATTGGTCATCATCGTTGTGTCACTCACTTGTACTGTTAAGCAATCATTAGCATTAACTCAGTAATCCAATTCAAGTTTAAGCCGCTCCTTTAATTCCTTTATCAGCGGATATTCTTCTGCCAGCAATTGGTAGACTTGTTTTGTGTTCAATACGGGGTTTTGATCCTTCTCACTTTCATCCGTGTTTTCTTCCAGTTTCAAATTGTATTTTAAAAAGCGATTGTTGAAATGCTTCTGTATGAAATGTATCAGGTGCGATCGCTCAGCTTCAATGAATTTAAAATGCAAATTGCTATGCGTGATGATATCAAAGCAATTCCCGTCTACGATTTTTAATTCTGCCATTTTAAAATTAGTGACCGCTGAATGGTTCTTTTTCTCGGCAAGCGTTTCTATGAAATTATTCCAGGCGGTCTCCAGGGATTCCGCGTTTAATACTTTTGAATTGCTGCCCGCCTGATTTTTTTCATTGACCTTATCCCGGATCTTTTGCAACGACCCGATGGTCCCGGAAGTTTTTGGTTTCGGTTCAACCTGCTGCATAACAGGGGATTCTTTGATTTCTATTATTGGCTTTTCTATTATTAAGGCGGCTTCGTTTTGTTTTAATTGCTGTTTTAACGGGGCGGCTTTAACTTCTTTTACTTTAACAACAGGTAAGTACCGGAAAGAAACCGCCTTTGCATTATCGGTTATTTTTTTTTTTGAGCTACCTTCTTCAGTTGACACGAACTGTACCGCTTGTTGCAGGTAATTCAGTTTTATAATCACCATTTCAATGTGCAGTCTTTTATTCCGGGCCTGCTTATAATTAATGATCGCCTCGTTCAGTATATTCAGTGCTGCTATCAGCCAACCTGTTGAAACCTCTTTGGCATATTGTAAATACTTTTGCTTAAAATCATCTGCTACTTCCAATAGCACGGCTGCCTTTGCATCCTTACTCACAAGCAAATTCCTGATAAATTCGGCGAAACCTTCCAGCAACGTATCGCCCTCAAATCCTTTTTGATTTATCTCATCAAACAACAGCAAAGCCTCTGCAAGTAATTCTTTTTGCACTTGTCCGAGTAATTTGAAATAATAATCTTCGTCAAGAATATTTAGATGCTCCAGCGTATTTGCATAATCAAGCTTGCCACTTGTGAAGCTTACGATTTTGTCAAGAATACTTAAAGCATCCCTCATGCATCCTTCGCTTTTTTGTGCTATTACGTGCAATGCAGCTTTTTCCGCTGTTATGTTTTCCTTCTCACAAATTTCCTGCAGATGTTCGATTGTATCGTTAATGGTTATCCGCTTGAAATCAAATGTCTGGCAGCGGCTAAGGATGGTTGGTAGTATCTTATGCTTTTCCGTTGTAGCCAGGATAAATATTGCATATGGGGGTGGCTCTTCGAGCGTCTTTAGAAAAGCATTGAAGGCATTGGCACTTAACATGTGGACCTCATCCACTATATAAACTTTATATTTACCGGCCTGTGGCGCAAACCTCACCTGTTCCACCAATGTCCTGATATCATCAACAGAATTATTACTTGCAGCATCCAGCTCATGTATGTTCAGGGATGTGCCGTTGTTGAAGGAAACACAGCTGTTACAGGTATTACATGCCTCACCTTCTTTGGTGCGGTTCTCGCAGTTGATCGTTTTGGCCAGTATACGGGCACAGGTCGTTTTACCTACTCCGCGTGGACCGCAAAACAAAAATGCATGAGCCAGCTGGTTATTATTAATGGCATTTTTAAGTGTTGTGGTTATATGTGACTGTCCAATGACCGTATTGAAATTCTGCGGCCTGTATTTTCTTGCTGAAACAATAAATTTATCCATAGTAGGCGTGATCAATAGTGGAATAAAACCAGTGATGATCGAAGCAAATCTAAATTATTAATTATTAATTTTTCATTAATAATTTATGTGAGCATGGGGTGCCGTTTAAACTCTTTTGTACGGTCAAATAAATATCTATATGTGGTCAATTGGCGACTACGATAAGTTTCACCGAGGCTTTCCGCAACGTTGATCATCTTGGTATTAAAATCACCGATCCATTGCATTTCATATTCTTTATAATGATAGGGAGGAACCTGTACGATCTTAGCGCATTCAGCGATTATATACGCATCAACCCCTTTTCCCTGCCATTCCGGAACGGTACCGAAAACCATCCCAACAAATTTTCTTGATTTCCTGAATCTTTGGCGCCAAACAAATTCCAATTTTTGCAGCAGCCCGAATTTTCCATTGAGGTGTTTAAAATACTGGTTGATATCCGGAAGATTAACGAACATGCAGATAGCCACACCTTTATCATATGCAAAGTAGATGACATCTTCATCCATTACCGGTTTCATTTTTTTAAACATCAATAATACCTGCTCTTTATTCAATTGCTTTAACCCACCGTGCCCCGCCCACGCCTTGTTGTAAACTTCAACAAAGTCGGCTGCGTATTTCTCCAGGTTATTTTTTTTGATAGTGCTAAAACTGATGTCAGGATTCTGATCAAGGGTTCTATGGCGATCTATCACTTTTTGAGCTAGTTTCTTTTGAGCATCTAATCCAAAACAGATCTGGTTAAAGAAAACCCTGAACCCATAATTTTCAAAAAGGCTTACATAATAAGGGGGATTGTAATTCATGCAATAAAGTGGTGCGAAATATCCTTCTGTTATCAGTCCCCACCAGCGGTCGCGCTCCCCGAAATTTATCGGGCCATCCATTGCTTCCATGCCATTGCTGATCAGCCAATGCTTTGCATTATCAAATAAAAGATCTGCAGCCTGTTGATCGTTGATGCATTCAAAGAAACCGATACCGCCAACAGTAACATCATCGCCTTTGTTCTTGTATTTTTTATTCACGAATGCCGCGATCCTTCCTATCAATTTTCCGTCATCATCTTTTAATATCCATCGCTCTGCTATTCCAAAACGAAAGGCCTTGTTCTTTTCTTTGTCAAAAGCTTCATTGATATCTTTGTCCAGTGGACGGATCCAGTTTGGATCATCTTTATAAATTCCGAGTGGTACTTTAATATAATCTTTGGCTCCCGCCACATCTGTTACAGGTATCAATTGCATCCGATAAATTTAGGGGTTTATTGTTTAAATGAAAGTTGGATGTAATTTATAATTGGTAAATGCACCGCTTTCAATAAGCAGGTTTTCAATAATCTCAATCAGGCTGGCGGTAAAACTGAAAATCATCAAAACTGTCAAACTGAACTTGCCGAATTGAGCGAGTCGTAGTTTATATCATCACTTAATTCTTTTCTAAGCTGGTCGGCGGTCTTGCTGCTTCCGTCATGGCTCCATCCCGGTGGCATAAATAGGTATTTGAGGCGGGTGGAAAGATCAATGTTTTTCTTTTTCATATCTGTTCCGATATTTTTCCACTCGTAAAAAATAAGCTTGAAAGGGTTATTTGTTTTCGCAATCGTTTTTGTTAACCCAAATTTTACAGGATCTGTTTCAACCTCTTCCTGGAAAGTACCGAAAAGCTTATCCCAAATTATAAGGCACATCCCCATATTCCTGTCAAGATATCGTGTATTACTTGCATGATGAACGCGGTGGTGTGACGGGCTCACAAAGATCATTTCAAACCAGGCTGGCATTTTTTTGATGTATTGTGTGTGCACCAGTATTCCATAGGTCTGTGTAAATGAATACATGAAAACAATATCGAGTGGATGAAAACCTATCAGTGCGATCGGGATAAAATATATGAATCGGTAAACTGGTTGCAGCACCGAGGACCTGAACCCTGTTGTTAAATTGAATTCTTCTGAAGAATGGTGTGTTATATGGACTGCCCAAAACAACCTGCAATAATGATCAACCCTATGTTCTATGTAAAAAACAAGATCTTCAAGAATAAATAACAGGATCCAGTAAAGCCATCCGTTTTCTACCTTCATGAACTGGTGTTCATAACACCATACCAAAACAGTTATATAAAATGCCCAGCGCAACATCAGGTCCAGACCGGCATTCATCAACATCAGACATCCATTGTGAATTGTTTCCCGGAGGCTGTAAAAATTCTTTGCATTCCAGTTGCTCAAAAGGATCTCTGTTCCTATCAATATAGTATAAAAGGGAATAGAGAAAATGATGAACCAGGTTTCACGAATCGAATTCATGTCAACTTCTATTTATGATAATTGCTATGTTGTTTTTTACAATTTTATTGGTAATGCGACCAACAAGCAAAATACTTTTTATGTTAGATGGTTTAGATAAGAACTTTGTAGGTCAGGCGACCATCAAGGGCAGGGAATCTTGTTGGTCAGGCGACCAACAAAGGCAGCTTCCGACCAACAAAGGCAGCTTCCGACCAACAAAGGCAGCTTCCGACTAACAAAGGCAGCTTCCGAATAACAAAGGCAGCTTCCGACTAACAAAGGCAGCTTTACTGTTTTGCCCGGTTTCAATATCCCAGTTGTTGGTCCTCCACGAACTACGGATCGATGTTGTTGGCCGCTCACAACTACCGTTCGCCGTTGTTGGTCGCCTGACCAACAACATGTGTAATTCATAAGCTAAACAATCATGATCTCTTTTTCCTTTGTTTCCAAATGCTTTTCTACCGTGGAAATGAAGCGGTCCGTTATATCCTGCACATCTTTTTCCGCATCCTTGGAAGCATCTTCGCTTAAGCCATCCTTTTGTAGTTTTTTAATATGTTCAATAGCATCGCGGCGAATATTTCTTACTGATATTTTTCCATTTTCCCCTTCACTATTACATTTTTTCACCAATTCCTTTCTCCGCTCTTCCGTTAATGGCGGTAAAAAAAGGCGGATCGAGTTTCCATCATTTTGAGGATTGATACCGATATTGGCAGCAATGATCGCACGCTCAATATTCTGAAGCATATTTTTCTCCCACGGCTGTACGGAAATTGTACGGGCAT
>JBDSDG010000296.1:0-2757 GCA_039920685.1 Ferruginibacter sp. | reverse complement strand
ATATTATTTGTATTCTGAAAGCCGAGTGCTGATGGTTGAAAGCTATACCATCTGAAAGCTATATCACCATTTCAGGATTTCCAGGGCCAAAATGTTTGAGCATAACTATGGGATCGGTGGATGAATTATTGGTGATCCTTACACCTTCCATAGCGGCTTTTTCACTTATGAAAAACTCGTCGTTGGTTAATTGGCCGTATCGTATCAATGCCGGCGTTTCAACATCCCAAACACCCATTTTGCCATGTCCCTGCATCATGATAATACCATATGCAGCGCTGTCCTTGATAGTAATGGATTGTCCGGGGAAAACAGTTAATTCTTTTGCGCTGAACGCATCTGAGAGATAACAAACCCAATTCTCAAGATAGCCTCCAACCTGCATTTCCTCCACAGGCCTAACTGGCTTAGGAAGCATGAAACGGGTTTCGAGAATATTTGGGTTGATATTTAATTCCCAGTTGATGACGTCCATTAAGTCATCATAGTTTCCTACCCGGTCAGGTGGTGTTCCATTCCATAACAATTCTTCAGGAACAATGGCTTCGTTCACCAAAGATTGGTACATAGCAAATACATCTGAGGCCTTTTGAGGTTCATAAGTACACATACTTCCCGGAGCATGAAGCATGCCTGGGGGAACATCCCAACCGGTTCCCGAATCTAAACGAAAAGCCTGTGAGTAGCTGGTTATTTTGTTATCGCCTTTGGTAAAATTTACAAGGCATTCTTTAATTTGGTCTTTGGTCGTTCCAGGCGCTATTCCAAAAAAAGTATACGGAAAATCGCCGCCATGGTTATTTAACTGGGGAGGGAAATAGTAGGCTTCCGGTTTACCCAACTGGCCAATCAATGCGGCCTTCTCATCGTTATGATGGATATGGTGGGGAAGAGGGCCCATGTTGTCGAAGAATTTAGAATACATTGGCCATGAACCGTATTCATCCCATAAACGGTCGCCTATAATGGAACCTTTTAGTTCATTGATAACATCTTTCAATAAAATTTTTTCATGTGCCGATCCGTCATCAAAAACAACTGCGCTTAATCCTTCATTCTCTCCTGTTAACGGGCCATTCTTTGCAGGTGTTGCAGAGGAAAGCCAACGTTCATCTATACCTCCGCGTTGCCCACCCAGAACATAGTAGTCATCAGGATGTAGTTTGATCCTTCGGCCTGGTACACAAAATGATCTCGGTACCCACGTGGGAGCTAAACGCAAAATTCCTTGTCCCTGGTCAAATGCTTTTTGAGCTAAACTTAATTTTTCCATTGGCTGTTAATTCAAAATGATTTAAAAATCCTGATTAAGTATTTAAAAATAAATCTATTTTTTCCTTATCAAACAACACTTCCATCTCCAGGTCATATTTTCTTTTTTCGCCAGGAGCTACCATAATAAGTTCATTCTGTTCTCTGGCCCTGGCCTGCCCGGTAGGAGGGTTAGTTCCAGGTTCCAGCCCCATTACATATTCCCCTTTGCCCCAGTGCTGCCAGTTCGTTAGCCACGGCAATTGTTTCTTTTGAAATCTTAATGCCAAGGCAATTCCTATTTCAGCGTTATAAACACCGCATGTACAATTTCCCGCAGTATCAGAATTGATATCTATAAAAGCTACCTCCTCACCAGCGCCGGAATGATCATCTAAAGGTGCCGGACATCTTTGAAAATTATTTCCTTTTCTAAAAATTTTATGCTTGCTTTCATCAAAACGTGACTTCCAGTCCCCCTTCCAAATGATTTCTGATCCTTCATCAACGAGAGGCCAGCCCAGGTTACAATGATACAATATCATGTGAGCAGCAGGCGTGTTTCCCCTATTAATCACCTCATCATGAATTCTTATAATTGGCAGTCCAAGTGTGCCTGAGATAGTTCGTTTCAATTCAAGTGAGGGACCAAATACTTGTGTTTCCCTGATTGTGCCTGTGATGCTCATTTCGAGTTTACCTTCATAAGGGTCTGGTTGAATGATCGACTCTATCTCTGCCGGTATATTGCTTATCGGCCCATGCAGACCACGCTCACCAAACTCATCAGCTTCCGGGCCGCCGACATGCGTGAGGCCACAGGTTGTCAGCAGTCCTCCTCCAAATGTTTTTAACCAATCAATTCCTTTATTTGACAACGGCTGTGGTGGTGTTATGCCGGCATGACTCAGCCAGGTAAGGCTATGCTGGTTAAAAAAAGCATCGCTTATATCCATAGCCCGGTCGATGACTACTTTGTAACGTAAGCCCGTGCCGGTATTTATCCAGGCGATCCTGTTTCCACGTCCCGGACCGTTATCAATTACGGAGGTTTCAATACCGCCGAGTTGTGCCGGATTCGATATTTTATCAACCCAGGTTTTCATGATTATTACAAACTATTTTTCAAAGATGAATACATACGAACGCGACAATTATTTGGAGACTTATGGTTACTCTATATTAACTAATTGCTGATAACTATTTCACTGCTTTCTTTTTATAAACTTCATGATCTTTATTTCCTCCTGAAGTAAGATAAGCCATCAAATCTTTTAGTTCTTCGGGATTTAAACTGTTGATAAGCCTTGGATACATAATAGATGGCGCATCAGAAATGCTTGTTCTTGAAACATCTTTTTTAAGAATTTCGCGTATTTGCTGTGGAGCAAATGGATTCTGACTGATGTAGTATTTTTCATTATCCTGATTTTTTACCCGGCCTACGATTGAACTCCCATCTTTCATATAAAAATAAGTAGCTGCAAACTGATCCGAAACTTCCTT
>JBDSDG010000295.1:0-4897 GCA_039920685.1 Ferruginibacter sp. | reverse complement strand
GGCAAGCAATACTTTTACAAATCTTGCAGCAGGTAATTATACCGGCTATGTAAAGGATGCGGCGGGTTGTGTTGGTACGAAAGCGATGACTGTGAATGCTGCAGCACCTATAACAGTTTCCACATTGGTTAAGAATGCGAGCAGTTGCGCTAACGATGGCTCGATTGAAGTGTATAGGTCTGGTGGAATATCTCCATATACTTATAGCTTAGATAATGTAACTTATGTTACGAACAATAAATTTTTTAATCTTGCTGCCGGATCTTATACAGTGTATGTAAAAGATTCAAAAGGATGCATAGGCTCACAGGCAGTTAGTGTATCACAAGGTGTTGGAGTTAGTGTAACAGCAAGTAAAACAAATACGAGTACTTGTGTGAACGACGGAACAATCCAGGTAAATGCAGCTGGCGGAGTTGGTCCATATTCTTATAAATTAAATTCCGGATCATACCAGCCAAGTAGTTCATTCACCGGGCTTACAAACACCAGTTATGTAGTTACAGTGAAGGATTCCAAAGGTTGTTTAGGTACGATAAATGTGACCATCAACCTGAACCCGATCGTAGTAACCAAGACTTCAGTAAATGCAAGCAGCTGTGCAAGCACGAACGGATCTATTCAACTATTCAGAACCGGGGGCGTTGGTCCATATACATACAGCATAGACGGGAATACTTACCAGGTGAGCAACTCCTTTAATGGATTAGCGCCCGGAACATATGATGGTTACGTAAAGGATTCAAAGACATGTATAGGTGTACTGAGTAATATTGTAGTTGGTCCATCTTGCGGGCCAAGGCAAGCATCAAAAAATAATGTTGAGATTAATTATGAGAAAGTAAAGGTGATCAATTCAAGAATTTCAGCATATCCCAATCCATCATCAACAGAATTTACCCTGATGTTGGAAAATGCAAGCAATGCAAAAGTTAGCATTAATGTTACAGACGTTCTTGGCGTAAAAGTTTATGAAGCATCAGGAAACAGGACCTTTAAGTTCGGAAAAGAATTTAAAGCCGGAATGTATATTGTAAACGTTATCCAGGGAACAGCAAAGCAAAGTATTAAGGTTGTGAAGGAATAAGATTCTAGATACGATATACGGGATACCGGATACAGGATGGTCGCAAGAATTGCGATGGTCTTGTATCCGGTTTTTTTTGTTTGCAATCCAGAAAATTTAACTGCAACATCAACCCCAAACAATCCAACCCGCAACTTTTTAACTCGTAACCATCAATCCGAAATCCTCTAACCCGCAACTTTCCAACCCATAACGTTATTCCTTAAACCTATTATGTAAGGAATTCCAAAACAAGTACGGGGGTGCTAAATGATATTGTAATTGGTCCATCATGCGGTCCATGGGTAGCTTCAAAAAATAATGTTGAGGATAACTTAGAGATAGTAAAGGTGATCAACTCGAGAATTACTGCATATCCAAATAGCGATCGTCTTGTACCTGATTTTTTATGGATCTAGGTAATACAGAACCATGAACTATGAACTGGTAACTATCCTGAACCCCAATCCTCGAACTTCGAACTTAGAACCTCAAACCTCGATCCTCGAACATATTCATTCATATTACCTCTGATTATCAGCGTTTACTATCCAAAATTTCTGCACATTTACAGTATTTCTACACAATAACAACTGCATGCACCCGTTATACCCCGGTTAAGTCAAATCCTTACAATGTCCTAATTAAAAACCAACCAACATGAGTCTTAAAAAACTTGCGCTACTGCTTTGGTGCTGCAGTGCATTAACCTTGTCCACCTTTTCCCAGGAAAAATACAGTAAAGTCAAGATCCCTCTAAGCAATTCGGAGGTAAAGAAATTTGTGTTTCAAAACCTTGGCGTGGATCATTACTTATCAGAGAACAATGCTATGATCATAGTATTGAACAGTGATGAGCTCAACCGGTTAAAGCAATCGCGGTATCCATTTGAAATTGTAGTAGACGATATGGTGCAGTATACTTTGGAGGTGAACAAAAATACTGTTCCCGGCAGCGCTGAAAGAGCTGCTATCCAGGGTAACGGTTGTCAGAAAGTTGCTAACCTCATTCCTACGCCTGCGGCATTTGGCACTGGCGGCTCATTGAGATTAGGAGCAGCAGCAGGCAATCCGGGTTATTTTACTCTCGCCGAAATGAATTCTGCTATGCTTGCATTGCAGACTGCTAATCCAACGCTGGTTACAAGATTTACGATCGGTAACTCAGCTGGCGGACTTCCAATTTATGGCGTTAAGATATCAGATAATGTGACGACTGATGAAGCTGAACCGGAATTATTATTTACTGCATTACAGCATGCAAGGGAAGCTATCGGTGGAACAAGTATGATTTTCTTTATGCAATATCTTATTGCCAATTATAACAATGCAGACCAGGTAATAAAGAATCTTGTAAATAACAGGGAAATTTATATCATACCGTGCATGAACCCTGATGGTTACAGTTATAATTATGGAGGATCAAGCTCTTCCTATCCTGTAACAGGTGGAGGATTATGGCGGAAGAACAGAAGATTTACAGGTGGTGCAGCATCTAATATAGGAGTTGACCTTAACCGGAATTATGGAATTGACTGGGGAAATTGTGCCGGGGCAAGTACCTCATGCGGGTCTACTGTGCAAACTGACGATACTTATTTTGGAACCAGTGCATTCTCTGAGCCGGAGACACAGGCGTTGAGAGATTTTGTTTATCAAAGACATTTTGTAAACTCAATTGACCAGCATTGTTATGGGCCATATTATTCCTTGCCTTATGGAAGGCCAACTTTACATCCGGTGCTTAATCATGTGGACTCTTCTTATTATACATACGTTCCCGCATTGATGGGATTGTACAACGGGCACCGTGCAGGAAACAGTCCTGAAACTGTTGCCTATGAAGTTGCCGGTGGAATTAAGGATTGGTTATTAATGGGAGATATTGGAACAGGCTCAGGCCCGAAAGGCAAAATATATGGAATGACGGGCGAAGCAGGAGGCGGTGATTTTTGGGCACCTGTTGCACAGATCCCACAATTATGTAAAGAAAATTGTTTTCAAAATTTACAGCTGGCATATGCAGCAGGGTCCTATTACGAACATAACGACAGAAGCGATCTTGCAGTTACCGGCCTTACAGGAAAATTTAGTTTTGACATTCGTAAAGTAGGTCTCGGAAACGATCCGGTCACTGTATCGATCATACCCATTTCAAATATTCAGTCAGTAGGTGCAGCAGTTACAACAAACATTTCTACCTATTATGATACGTATATTGATAGTATAAGTTATACCTTACCCGTTACCGTTGTTTGCGGACAAAAAATAAAATTTGCCTGGAAAGTTGAATCAGGAGGTATAATTACTTACGATACCGTTACCAAATTTTATAATCCCGTAACATTATTATATGATGATATGGAAGGAACCTTCGGAACAAACTGGACAGGAGTTATTAGCCCAACCGGCCCAACAGGCTGGTCGTTTACAACACTGGCAGCTTTTGGAGGAACGCATTCAATGACAGAATCGCCGACAGGATTATATACAACAAGCAGTACAAGAACTGTTACTTATAAAAATACTTTCAATCTTTCAGATGCAACAGAAGCTTATTTGAGTTTTTGGGTAAAGCATCGTGCAGAGAATTTTCGCGACAGGCTACAGATACAGGTATCAACAAATGGTACTACATGGTCTCCTATTTGCGGAACTACTACCGTGACTGAAGATAATACCACAAACCAGGGATCGCTTGGTGGCCAGCCAGCATTGACAGGAATTCGTGATATCTGGACACGGGAATTATTTGACCTCGGAGCCTATCGAGGCAATGCAACTGTTTATCTACGCTTTCAATTTGTTTCAGATGCCGACGCCACCTCTTTTGCATTTGAAAAGGATGAAGGCTTCTACCTGGATAATGTAAAAGTTATAAAGGTCACCAATGCTGTAGTTCCTGCACCCCCGGTGCCAACTGCAGCGAATGCAACCATTTGTACTGGTAATTCCCTAACACTTACTGCGACAGGAACGGCCATACTGGGCTGGTATAGTGCAGCAACGGGTGGTACATACCTTGGAGGAGGATCTACTTATACAACCCCGGTCTTATTTTCCAATACAACTTATTATGTACAGGATAGTCTTTGTTCGCCCAGTGCTTCCCGTAAGGCAGTGCTTGTTACCATAACTGCAAATTCTACCATCGCATTATCATCCCCAGCGGGAACTGATGCCCAGACAGTTTGTACCAACAACGCAATTACTAATATTGCTTATGCAATTGGTGGTGGCGGAACCGGCGCATCTGTTACGTCGGGATCATTGCCAGCAGGCGTTAGCGGAGTTTTCAATGCAGGAATATTTACCATTAGCGGGACCCCAACCGTAACCGGTAGCTTTAATTATACCATTACAACAGCAGGGCCATGCGTAAATAACCAGGTAAGCGGGTCATTGAATGTAACAGCAAGTTCAACTATTAATTTGACCTCTGCTGCAGGAACTAACATTCAATCCTTGTGTATCAACAATGCAATTTCCAACATACGTTATACAATAGGTGGAGCAGCCACCGGAGCTTCTATCACATCCGGCAGTTTGCCCGCGGGTGTAAGCGGTACCTTTAGCGCAGGTGTTTTTACAATCAGCGGAACGCCGACAGCTACCGGTATATACAACTACACAGTATCTTCCACAAGTACATGTGTGGATCCTTCACTGAGCGGAACGATCACGGTGAATGCAAATTCAACACTTGCATTGACTTCAGCGGGTGGAACAACCTCACAAACATTATGTGCTAATGCAGCAATAACAAATATTACCTACGCGGCAGGCGGAGGTGCAACAAGTGCATCTATAACATCAGGTGCGTTACCAACA
>JBDSDG010000294.1:0-3851 GCA_039920685.1 Ferruginibacter sp. | reverse complement strand
TAAAGGGTATGTGGAAACACCTTGAACGGCAGGGTGGTGGAGTTGGAACAAGGGGTCCCGGTGAAACAGAGATAGAGACAGACAGGCGTATCGTTAAGGATAAGATCGGCTTATTACGGAAACGGCTAGCCGATATTGATAAGCAATCGTTTACCCAGCGAAAAGAACGTGGTGAATTTATCAGGGTGGCTCTTGTTGGATATACAAATGTTGGAAAATCAACGCTCATGAATGTATTAAGTAAGAGCGATGTTTTTGCTGAGAATAAATTATTCGCAACACTGGATACTACAACCCGGAAAGTGGTGTTTGAACAAACCCCATTTTTATTAAGTGATACTGTAGGATTTATCAGGAAGCTTCCACATCACCTTGTGGAAAGCTTTAAGAGTACGCTGGATGAAGTAAGAGAAGCAGATATTTTATTGCACGTTGTTGACATATCACATGGCCAGTATGAAGAGCAGTTGAATGTAGTAAATAAGACATTGGCGGAGTTGGGATCGGCAGAAAAACCAACGATCACCATTTTCAATAAGATGGACCTGTATGAAAAGAATGTGTTTGATGAATGGCTGGAGGATGAAGTGAAGCAGGATATTTTAAGGGAACTCAAAGCAAGGTGGCAGGAAGAAACAAAAGGAAATTGCGTTTTTGTTTCTGCAACAGAAAGACAAAATCTTGACAGTCTTCGGCAAACGATCCTGAATAAGGTAAGGGATATGTACCGGATCAGGTATCCCTACAGGGCAGAATATTTTTATTGAGCATGTATAAAAAGGTCTGTAAACTGCGTGAATGAATAAAAATTATACCTGGCACAAACTAGCTGAAAGTCTAGTGGAGTTAAGGATCCCTGCATGCGGGATCGTGGAAAAGGAAGTAGCAGGTAAAAAGGTATGTATCATATTATTTAATGAGCAACTTTACGGGTGTGCGGCCAGGTGTCCACATGCGGGAGGTACGTTATCAGAAGGATATACCGACGCTTTCGGTAATATTGTGTGTCCTGTACACAGGTATAAGTTTGGTTTACAACATGGCCGCAATACCAGTGGGGAAGGGTATCATTTAAAGATGCATAAAGTAGAAAAAAGAGCAGATGGGATATATATCGGCTTTGAAACATCATGGCTGAGGGGCTAGGCAAAATACTTTCCCTTTTTTTGAAAGTAAAAACTAAAAACCCCTATTTTTGCAGCCCTGTTTACAGGTAAATTCCTCCTTAGCTCAGTTGGTTAGAGCATCTGACTGTTAATCAGAGGGTCGCTGGTTCAAGTCCAGCAGGGGGAGCAGAGAACTTGAATTAAGCTTATAAACGTCAGTGTTTATGAGCTTTTTTTATGATTGCCAGTGCAAACTGGTGGGAAAACTGGTGGGAAATTTACCTAGCAGTTCCTGTCTCATTCTCATCATTTTTTACCGCCTATTTCCTCACATTAAATAATGAGAAATGGCGAATTCACTTAAGGTGTTATTTTGGTTACACAGAACAAAAACCAATAAGGAAGGACTTGCTCCTTTAATCCTCAGATTGTCTTATCAAAAAATCAAGGTAGAGAAAGCTACAGGGTATTATGTCAATGCTAATGAATGGAATATCCCTAAACAGCGTTTAAAGGGTAACAGCATGGTCAACAATCAAATTAATGAATGGTTGACCGAAACAGTTTCTAAGATCTCCTTACTTACCATGACGAACTCCAGGATTGGAAATATCCACCTACCAAGTATTATGGAGAAGCTTTTTGCAGAAATAAAAGAAGAACCTGGTCTGCTAAAGGTAATCCGGAGGCACAATGACCAATTACAATTACGAGTAGGTAAAGATTATTCTTATTCTACTTATGAGAAATATCTATTTACCTATGATAAAGTGAAAAGCTTTATTCTAAATGTCTTAAAAAAGAAAGATGTTCTTTTGCGATATCTGACTGTAAAATTCATAATGGATTTTGACCATTACTTAAAAGTAAACGAGAACAACCAGCATAACACTGCAGTAAAATATTGCATTAATCTGAAGCGTGTTATTAACGTGGCAGTTTTAGAAGGATTAATAAATCACAATCCTTTTAATAGCCATAAAAGAGTGTACAAGGATACTACCATTCTTGAAACAGCAAAGTTATTCTCGACCCGAATGATCTACCAAATCAGTCTGGTGCCCGAAAATTGTGGCAATTAATTTAAAGATAAAAAGAATAATAAAAATGATAAATCCCCAATATAGAAACCCATAAAAAATGGTCTCACCAATCGACAAATGAATTTGAAAATTATTTTACCGTCAATCCTGGTAAACGAACCCTCCATCCGGTGTTTGGATTACTGGATATGGAGGAGTGGATTTTATTTCATTATAAACATGTCACGCATCACCTGAGGCAATTTGGATCGATGAGCTGAAGTGCGATATAAAAATTAACCGGCGATGCAAAATGTTTCGCACCAGCCGGTTAAGTTTATAAATGATATGCTTGTTATTTCTTTACAATTTTAATGGATCGTTTTTGCATTCCCTGGACAACTTCCACGTTGTATAATCCCGCTAAAAAATCTTTTCCAAATTTAAATTTACCCTTGGCATTACTTTCTAATTGGTAAACTTGCCTTCCCAGCAAATCAACAACTTTTATAGAAACATTTTCTACCTTATTATAACCATAAAGAATAAGCGTGAATTCATTTTCACTGGGGTTGGGATATAATTGAATCGTTAATGGTGTGTTTGGTAATACCGGGGTTGCTGCTTTAGAATTTTTAGTAAATGGTGGCGGAAGGCATCCTGAAGGCCCTACTACGATTCCATTAACGGCTCCAATACACGTTTTTGAGTCTTTTACGAAACCCTGGTAGGTTCCGGGAGAAAGATTTAAAAATGTGTTTCCTGGCTGGTAAGTATTCCCATCCAGGCTATAAGTGTAAGGCCCTACTCCGCCAGTTCGAAACAATTGTACTTTACCAGAACTAACTGCACAACTGCCGCTCGCTGTTGCAGAATAAGTAACAACAATAGGGTTAAGACTAATAGTAACATTGATAGATCCCAGGCATCCTTTAAAATCTTTTACACTAATCACATATGTAGTATTTGTGAGGCCTGAAAAGAAATTACCTGACTGATAAGTAATTCCTCCATCAATGCTGTATGTGTAAGGACTTACACCGCCCGATGCATTCACCTGAATTGTCCCATCATTAACGCATGTGCTTGTATTTGTTTTGTTAGCACTCAAAGTAAGGCCTGAGCCCTGACCTACAGTTATTGCTTGAGATCCGGTACAGCCTTTAGAATCTTTTACCCATGCCGTGTAAGAACCGGCGGCTAAATTCAAAAATACATTACCAGGCTGGTAGGTTACATTATCCAGGCTATAAGTATATCCCGGGATTCCCCCACTTCTATATATTTCAATTGAACCGTCATTATTGCAACTAGTAGCAGCCCTGACCAAAGGTGAAACGATGATCGGTGCAGCAGATCCGATAGCGATGCTTTTTGTGCTAATACAACCTGCGGCGTCTTTTACATATGCTGTATATGAGCCCGCGGCAAGGTTTGTAAATGAATTACCTGACTGGTAGGAAGTACCATTGAGACTATATGTATAAGGAGTAATTCCCGCGTTTCCATATAAAGTTATTGATCCGGTATTTCCACAGCTGCTGGATAGACTCCCAATATTGGTCACGTATACATAATAGGCAAATTCAACATGAATGTTAGAATAAGTAACTGTCCCACAGCCCGCTGCATCTGTGATGGTTACATTGTAATAACCATAGTTAAGCCCGCTTATTGAAGATACATTACCCGGGTTTGGATACGGGGTATTGTTGGAACCCGT
>JBDSDG010000293.1:0-4368 GCA_039920685.1 Ferruginibacter sp. | reverse complement strand
CAACCCTTGTCACCTCTGAAGAGAATGAATTCAGCTGATCCACCATAGTATTGATAGTGTTCTTCAATTCTAGGATCTCACCCTTAACGTCAACGGTGATCTGCCTCGACAGATCGCCTTTTGCAACGGCGGTTGTTACCTCTGCAATATTTCGCACCTGGCCTGTAAGGTTACTAGCCATCTGGTTCACAGAATCGGTAAGATCTTTCCACGTTCCGGCAACGCCTTTTACTTGGGCCTGTCCGCCAAGTTTGCCCTCTGTTCCCACTTCCAACGCCACACGCGTTACTTCCGAAGAGAAAGAATTGAGTTGATCCACCATCGTATTAATGGTATTCTTCAATTCCTGTATTTCGCCTTTAACGTCCACCGTTATCTTCTTTGAAAGGTCGCCTTTGGCAACAGCTGTGGTTACTTCTGCAATATTCCTAACCTGGGCTGTAAGATTGCTACCCATCTGGTTAACAGAATCTGTAAGGTCTTTCCACACACCTGCAACCCCTTTTACTTTTGCTTGTCCACCAAGTTTTCCTTCCGATCCAACTTCCCTGGCCACACGTGTTACATCCATCGAAAACAAATTCAGTTGCTTCACCATATCATTTACCTCGCGGGCAATACGTGCAAATTCTCCCTGCAGGTTATGGTCGCCGATCTCAAGAGACATCTGTTGAGATAGGTTTCCTTTTGCAACAGAACTGATAACGTGTGCGATCTCGATAGTAGGATGAACAAGATCAGAAATAAGTGTATTGAGGGATTCGACACCGGTTTTCCACGCACCTTTACCTGAAGGAGATTCAATTCTTTGTGTAAGTTTTCCTTTCTTACCAATGGTATTTCCGGCCCTTGTAAATTCCTGCATCATCTTTTCATTCAGTGAGATGATCTCGTTCAATGTGTCACAGATTTTTCCATTGATGCCGGTTTCATCGATCGGCATCCGTGAGGTAAAATTTCCGTTCTTAACTTCGGTAAGTATCCTTAATAATTCTTTTTTGTTGAGTTCATCATTGTGATTGACATGGTCAGGATAGGCGATGGTCACTTTTGATGAAGGGTTCTTAATGGAGATCCCATTTCCATTTTTTGAAATACTGTTAGCAGCTTTTTTTTTGGTGATCATAAAAATAATTTATACTGGGCAGGGCGGAATTCCAGCTTTAAATAATTAATGAATGAAATAACCCGCAATGACCTATATAATTGCAGGACAAGGTCATTAGACCCAAAAGCAGCTGTAGTGGTAAGATACTTGCAGTATCTGCTCCGGAAGTTCCGGAAAATTTAAAATTAGGAAGAAATTTTTAAAAACAGGAATGTCTAAAAATTAAGTTAACGGGTATATTATATTTAGTATAATACAACAGTGTTTATTAAGATAAAACCATCGATCGAAAGGATCAGGCAAGAGATTCATCAGTATCTTCATGAAGAGGCTTTCGGATATAATTATCAAGAGACATATATCCACCACCTTCTGTAAAGAAAACGATAACAAGAACAAGGATGAGGAAAGATAAAGGAAGTTCTGATTGAGCAACTCTTGCAGCCTCGGTTAAATTTACAAATACAACCGCGCCTAAAACTATTGGTATCTGTATAAGGGACATAAAGCGTGTGAAAAGGCCTACGAGGATCATGATGCCACCGATTATATGGATCCACGGCAGGATCTCAACCGACCACAGAAGACTTTTTAGTGTGCTTGAATGGAGGAAGAAAGATTCAAGCTGGTCTTTATGTTGTATAAAATCAACACCTTTATAAATCAAGCATACACCAAGGACTACTCTTAAAATTGCAACCCAGTTAGGAACATTTTTACCAGACATTGATCTTTGATGAAGTAAGCTCATAGTATATATTTTTGATGATGCCTTTAAGTTACAAATTAATTACATCTAATTCAAAAATAAAGTTTTTTTTCTATCCCTATTGTGGCTATCAGTGCTTAATATTGTGTGGTGATTATCTGTTTCAAACAACTACTGACCCTGGGGCTTAAAAAACAATTGTAAATATTTTTTGGAAATGATTTTACACTTATCTTTGCCGTCCGAAAAAAGCAGGGAGTTTAGCTCAGTTGGTTTAGAGCATCTGCCTTACAAGCAGAGGGTCGGCGGTTCGACCCCGTCAACTCCCACAGCCTGGTAAAGGGTTTCAAGCGATTCTAGTTTGAAACCCTTTTTATTTGCACCTGGAAAATACACTTCCTTCGGCCCTGCGAAATCGATCTGAAATTGGGCGATTGTCTTTTTAAAAAGAACAGTTTGATAATGAAGTAAATGACGGAATATATTTTCCAGGAAAGCGCGAAAGAAGGTATTGATGTCTATATTACAGAATTAGAAAAATGAATTACGCCTGTTTTCAAAGGACTGACCATTTGTCCTTAATATAACAGATTAACCATTTTACAATCGAAAGTCTTTGGCAATGCAAAAAATTCTGCTTATAGAAGATGATCCTGAAATTGCAAAGCTTTTAAAGCTGCATTTTGACTCGGAACAATTTGACCTTACATGTAGCGACAAGTGCGTAGAAGCATTGGAGAAAGCCAAGTCAGAAAAATACAACCTCATTATTCTCGACATTACCCTGCCCGACGGCAATGGCATTGACTTGTGTAAGCAGTTTAGAAAAAATGATATTTCGACGCCTGTGATCATGCTTAGCTGCCATTCAGAAGAGTCTGATAAAGTGTTATCGCTGGAGGTGGGGGCGGATGATTATATTACGAAGCCTTTTGGTGTACTGGAACTGGTGGCAAGGGCTAAGGCAGTCATGCGCAGGACAGTGCAACAAGACTCCCTATTATTATCTAAAACCAACATTATTTTTAGCGCTCTTTCCATTGATCCGGATAAGCGCAAGGTGACGCTGAAGGGACAACGAATCGAGCTGACAGTGAAAGAGTTTGATTTGCTGTGGCTGCTTGCAAGCAATCCCGGGAAAACATTTACGCGAAAACAATTGCTGCAAGATATATGGGGCTTTGCGTTTGAAGGCTACGAACACACCATTACTTCCCACATCAATCGCCTGCGGCTAAAGCTGGAAGATGATTTAAACCATCCGGAATATATTTTAACGGCTTGGGGCTCCGGTTACCGGTTTGCTGAATAGCCCTACTTATCACGGAAGTATTACTTTTATCTTTTAAATCAACACTTTGGTTTATTTGAAGCATAAGGGCTTGATAGTTGGGTGGTATATCAAAGGGGCTTAGTAAAAAAAAATATTTCAACACTACCATTTTCCCTGATAAAGAAACTTATTATTCATAGTATTGAAGAGAAACTTTACCATATTCAGCCGCTTTGCCATTGTAATTTTCAGCCTCATTGCTGTAATGAGCATGCTATTCATTATCATCACTTATTTTGCTACCGTTTATTACCACCAGGCAAGCACTCAATTACTGAATAAGGATGTGGCTGCGCATATTGCAGAATTTACATCTCCTTATAGTGAAAAAGGTATTAACAAAGCCAAAGCCGATTCGGTCTTTAAAGATGCAATGGTGCTATGTCCAGGCGCTGAGGTCTATTTTTTGGATACAAGTGGTAAAGTTATTGCATATCATTCTGAGCAAAGTGAGATAGCTCAATGGCTGGTGCCACTTACGCCTATTAAAAAATTTATTGCTACCAGAGGAGAAAAATTCATTAAAGGCTTAGACCCAAAAGAGCCGAAACAGGAAAAAATATTTTCTACTTCTGAAGTTAAGAACAACAATAAAAAGCTGGGCTTTATCTATGTGATCCTGATGAGTAAAAAATCCGAAAGTATCATGGGTTTGCTTTACAGTAACCATGTTGTTAGGCTTGCTTTAATTGCACTTATAACAGTAATACTGCTTTCACTTTTAATTAGCTTTATATACCTGAAACGCTTCAAAAAAAACTTTGCAAAAGTTTTGAAAGTGCTTGAACGATTTGAGAGAGGCGAATACAATGCACGATTTAATTTAAATAAAAAAAACGAACTGGAGCCTGTTACCGACGCGTTTAATAAAATGGCTGACCTGCTTTCGTCTACAATCAGCAAGCTTACACATTCAGAGGAAGAAAGAAAGAACTTTATCGCTTCTATATCTCATGATTTGAGAACGCCGCTTTCTATTGCAAGGGGTTATACCGAAACACTTTTGTTTAAAACAGGAAAAAATATTACACCAGAGGAGCGGGAAAATTATTCGCATCTTATTTATGCGAAGATGTTGCAAATAGAAAACATGGTGAAGCAATTGTTTGAGCTTTCAAAAATGGAAGCTGTTGAATTTAAAACTCACAAAGAACCCTTTGTGCTTTCCGAAATTGTACAGGAATCAGCGAACACCTTTCAGTTAATTGCAGCGGAGAA
>JBDSDG010000292.1:0-3210 GCA_039920685.1 Ferruginibacter sp. | reverse complement strand
AATTACTGTATGGTAAATATGAATTGTATTGACGATAATGAAGCTTTGACGGAGCAAATAAACGCATATCAAAATTATAGCCGCCCGTTTTTACCATTCGTTGCACATATCTGCTGATATTTATATTATAATATATGATGCTTCCGCCAAACGGGCCTGTCTTCCTTCGTGCAAATCCACCGAAGTAATCAAGATCAGGATTCCCGCCCGGATAATAATTTGCGCTGTTATCAGGATCATAAGGAATGCTTGGGTTGAGGTCAATATAAATTGGTTTATATGTGTTCACAGCTCCTGTATCTTTCAAATCAAGATATAAATAGTTAGGGGCGGCAAAAATACTATCCTGCATAAGATCACCAGGAATCTGTTCGATCGTAAGGTCTGCCCGGTGAATTATCCGGTTTGAATAACCCGTAAAACTATCAACATGAAGATTTGCATAAGTACCGGGTTGGCTTTGTAAATATATCTCTCCGGGAAGTGGATTGTCAGCCAGTGATGTCCTTTCACGCTTGATATAATTTGCCCTTGTAGATGACTTGAATGTTGTGGTTCCGGATACTGATGTAAAAGTCCTGAACTTAAAAGAACTGTACAGGGTGTCAACTTTATTATCTGCACTTCGGCGACGATAATGGACTTCCAGCTTGGTATTTGTATCAGCAAGGTTGATATACATCAATGCATTTCCCGAAATGGCTTTTATGCCAAATCCCTGGAATTCTTTTCTAAAGATGGAATCATTTACAAATGCATGGTTGCCGCCAGCAGTACCCAAACTGCTGTCGCTGGCATAAAGCCGGTCGGTAAAAAGACCTGGGTCTAATCTGATCCTTATCTGGTTAGTAGCCGAGTCCTTTATATGTGTATACCTGATCACATCGCTTAATGTGCGGATATCAACAGATGTTGTTTTAAGTAGGTTACCAACCGCTGGCTCATAATTGGTTGGATAGGCAGAATCCTTGAAAACGTTATCGTTGATCTCATATACTTGCAGTTGCTGCAATATATTTGTATCGCCATAAGATCCCTGGTAACTCAAACATAAAACAACTGAATCAAGTCCGGCATTTACACCAATAATAGAATCTTTAGCCCCAAAGCCAAATGGAAACGAAGTGGGTTTCAGTTGAAGATAAAGGTTGGCAGTTGTTTTACCGAATAATATATCGCTGTTGATCATTCCCAACACATGATTATCTGTATTAGCTAATAACGTGGAATCGATCTGCTCATAATCCCCTTGCGTAGTTGTAACAAAAAATGTATCGGCAAACGTGTTTATATTATCTACTTCAGGAAGTACATCACCACCAAGCGTTGTAGTGTCTAATTTGGTACAGCCATAGTTTAGGAAGATCAGGCCAAGAAAGCATATCAGGGCCAGGGATAAAATTCTATGCACAAGTGTATTTTTATGAAGATGGGTTGTTATCTATTTGCTATTTGGCAAGGTCGGTATATAATTGTAAATAGTCTGTTAAATCACTCTCTGTATTGTATTTGATAACCTTCTTACCTTTCACCTTAGAAAATTCTTCAAGGAGTTTTTTGTCGATATTCTCTGCACCAAAGGTTATAGCATCCGCATAAGTAGCACCTCCACGGAACATGGCAATATTATTCCCTTCTTTAAATGGTTCAAGTTCTTTTTTGGTAACATTGTCATTGATCGCTGCAAGCTTTAAGAAATCAGCTCCTAGCTTATCCTTATAAGTTGTTTGTCCTATCGTGTAGATGATCTTGCTATTGCTGAATACAGGTTCTTTTTTATATGCAACACGGATGAACATTGGTATTAAACCAGTCATCCATCCACTGCAATGAATGATATCCGGGGGCCATCCAAATTTCTTTACCGTTTCAAGTGCCCCTTTACAAAAAAGTACCGTTCTCAGGCCATTATCTTCGAACCACGCTTCTTTTTCATCCGTAAAAATTGATTTTCTCTTAAAGAAATCCTCGTTGTCAAGAAAATATATCTGCAGTCTTGCATTTGGAAGTGAAGCCACCTTAATTACAAGTGGGTAATCGTCATTGTCTATAGAAACATTTATGCCTGAAAGCCTGACAACCTCATGAAGCCTGTGCCTGCGCTCGTTTATCACACCAAAGCGTGGCATGATACACCTAACTTCCATATTATTATCGTTCGATAAAACCGCCAGCTTATTTACGATCTCAGCAAATTCAGTCATCTCCAGGTAGGGAGACATTTCGTTCGCTATAAATAAAATTCTTTTCTTTGTTGACATTTGAGCTTGGTTAGATACGCTAATAATTTTTTTTAATGGTGTGCGAAGGTACTATTTTTTATTCAATTGGTTATTGATCATAACCTTTACACGCTTTAAATTAACGTAATGATCCTTTTAAAATCGGCAAAAGAATTGGCTGAATTCATTCAGCAGGCACGTTCAAACAAGCGTTCTATAGGATTTGTTCCCACAATGGGAGCATTACATAAGGGGCATTTATCACTTATAGATCGTTCCAGGCTACAGACCGGGCTTACCGTTTGCAGCATTTTCGTTAACCCCACACAATTTAATAATCCCGAAGATTTTAAGAAATACCCTGTAACAATTGAGACCGACATTGATATGTTGGAAGAACATGGATGCGATCTGTTATTCCTGCCCCGGGTTGATGAGATATATATTCCCGGAACGGAAACGATACATTATGATCTTGGTTACCTGGAAACGGTTTTAGAAGCAGCATACAGGCCTGGTCATTTCCAGGGTGTATGCCAGGTAGTTGACAGGCTACTGCAGATCGTAGATCCCGATATACTTTACCTGGGACAAAAAGACCTTCAGCAATGTATGGTGATCAAAAAGCTTACAGAATTAAAAAGGTTTCAAACAAATTTGATCATCTGCCCGACACTTCGCGAAGTTGATGGCCTGGCCATGAGTAGCCGCAATAAAAGGTTGAATGAAGTGGAAAGGAACACGGCAGTTTTAATTTATGAAACGCTTTTAAAGATCAAACATGCTCTGCGTACCGGATCATTGCAGGAGCTTAAGCAAAATGCTATAAATAATTTAACGGGTGAAGGCTTCAAAGTAGATTATGTTGAAATAGCAGATGCCGATACACTTGAATTACAAACGGAATGGGATGGGAAAAAAAATATAGTGGCTTTAATTGCGGCATATATAAATGATGTGAGATTAATTGATAACATGCTTTTAAATT
>JBDSDG010000291.1:0-26077 GCA_039920685.1 Ferruginibacter sp. | reverse complement strand
GATCTTCATTTTAATCAAAAGCATCTTCCCAGCTGTTCCATTCGAATAATTACTGATGGAGAACAGGTCATCTTCATCATCCTGAACAATCGCCTTGCCACTTACCTGCAACCTGCAATCTGTGCCACGCTTATGAAAGTCAAGATAGGCATAAAAGCTTTTTGAAATATTTTCTCGCTGGTCGCGGATACAAGATGTAAAAAACCAGATCGTTCCATCATCTTCTATTTTAAGGATCTGGATAATGTTATTAGGTAGTTGAAGTTCAGAGTTGATCTCTGACTTGAATAAAGCGACCTTGATCTCTTTGATCTTTTCCTTTAGAAAGAGCAAATTTGTGTCTTGATATTCGTATTGCATAATGAGGTGTTTTCTTGTAATATTAAAAATTCAAAGTGTGTACCAAAAAAATTACCTCCCATTTTCAATCAATTTTGATGGCCTATGAGGAACAAATTCCTCATGCGGTGTAGAAAGGGATTGCGTTCTGTTACTGTCACAGAAAGAAATTTCCCAAATTCTAGCCAGTAGGTAATTTTATTAGGTAACGGCATAAAAGTTTCTATGGTTATGGGGATTAATAATTTTTCATTGTGCAAAAAGCAAAACCGAAAAAGCCCCTGTGTAAGCCCCAGCAGCAAAGCATGCCTGGCAGGGAGGATAAATTGTCACCAGTCCCGGTTTTTGAACGCCCTCAAATAAAAGGAAGCAATAAATTGGAAGGTATGTCCGCCCAGGTAACAGTCGCAGACAGCAAGGTAAATGCTGCTGCACCAGGTCCTATTTGGACACCTCTGATCGCAGGTACTTTTAAACCTGAAAAAGTTG
The DNA here is from genome assembly GCA_039920685.1 of Ferruginibacter sp. Lineage (GTDB taxonomy): Bacteria > Bacteroidota > Bacteroidia > Chitinophagales > Chitinophagaceae > Ferruginibacter. Next base: position 25,249 of record JBDSDG010000291.1, on the reverse strand, counting down.
CGGTGCATGGTAGCGATTCACCAATGCAGTTTGCTGGTGAACAGGTTGAGGTTGCACCAACGTATCTATTCCTTGCCTCAAAAGATGCAGGCCAGTTAATACACCCTAATGGAGGTGAAATAATAAATGGTTAAACTAACATACATGAATACACTAGAAGTATTTGAAAAACTGCCTAAATCCAAAATAAAGAAAATTCTGAAGGATCCAGTCAAAACAGCAAACGCTGTAAACCTGGAATATGTAAATAATACATCGCCAGGCATCCTAAGGAAAAAGAAAGGCAAAGATTTTTACTATTTTCTAAAGGAACAAAAGGTAACTGATGAGAATGAATTAAAAAGGATCAAAAGCCTCGTCATTCCTCCTGCCTGGGAAAACGTATGGATCTGTGCACTACATAATGGACACTTACAGGCAACAGGATTGGATGTAAAAAAACGTAAGCAATACAGGTACCATCCCTGGTGGAATACTTTACGCAATCAAACAAAATTTTACCGTTTGCTAGAATTTGGCAGGTCGCTTCCTTCTATCCGGTTGCAACTCGAACAAGACCTTTCGGACCCCGGTCTTTCACAAGACAAAGTTCTTGCAGCGGTTGTGATGCTGATGGAACGCACAAACATCAGGGTTGGCAACAACATTTACGAAAAGCTCTATGGCTCATTTGGACTTACAACTTTAAAAGATAAGCATGTAAAGATCAATGGCAACAGTATCAGGTTCTCTTTTAAAGGGAAGAAGGGTGTACAGCATGATATTAGTCTCAGGAATAAGAAGTTATCATCGATCGTACAAAAATGCAGGGATATTCCGGGCAAGGAATTATTCCAGTTTTTTGATGACAAAGGCAATCCACATGCGATCGATTCGGGCATGGTAAATGATTATATTAAGAAGATCAGTGGCTCCGATTTTACTGCAAAGGATTTCAGAACATGGGCGGGCACTGTAAATGCATTTCTTGCTTTCAAGGAAATTGGCTTCGCTGAAACTGCAACAGCTGCTAAAAAAAATATCGTAGATGCGCTGGATAAAGTGGCATCACAACTGGGAAATACCAGGACGGTCTGCAAAAAATATTATGTTCATCCGCTCATCATATCAATGTACGAAAGTAAGAGCCTTGAAAAATATTTTAATGAACTGGAAGCAATAGCTGTGGATGACAAGAAAGCTGACCTCACTACAGATGAAAAAATAATTATGAAGATACTAGAGAGTAGTTGATATTGAATCTATACAGATCACTTAAATAATTATTTTATGAGACCATTATGGACAGGTGCCATTGGCTTTGGGCTGGTCAACATCCCTGTAAAATTATACAGCGCAACTGAATCAAGCAACCTGGACCTGGATATGCTTGATAAAAATGACCATTCAAATATTAAGTTCAAGCGCGTAAATGAAAAGTCGGGTAAGGAAGTAAAGTGGGAAGATATTGTAAAGGGATACAATATCGATGGTAAGTATGTTGTACTTGATGATAAGGATTTTGAAAAAGCAAATGCTATAAAAACAAAACTGGTTGATATCAGTGAGTTTGTAGATGCTGGTGAAATAAACAGCGTATATTATGAAACCCCGTATTATTTGTCCCCCGATAAATCAGGTATTCGTCCATATGCATTATTGCGGGAAGCGCTTATAAAAACAAATAAGGTAGGGATCGCAAGCTTTGTAATGCGTAACAAAGAAAGCCTGGCTATCTTAAGAGCACAGGATGATGTGATTATTTTGAACCGTATCAGGTTTGCACAAGAGATAAGAGATACAAAAGAATTAAATCTTCCGGCAAAGTCCGAGGTGAAGCCAGCGGAATTAAAAATGGCTATTTCACTTATCAATCAGCTCGGAGGGAAATTTGATATTTCAAAATACAAAGACACATATACGGAATCGTTATTAAAAGTGATCAATGCAAAAGCTAAAGGAAAGAAAATTGCAGAGCCGCAAATGAAGGTTGTCCATAGTAAAACAAAGGATCTTATGGAGCAATTAAAAGCAAGCTTATCAGTAAAAAGTAAAAAAGCATCTTAATGAGTCTTATCAAGTATAAACAAAAAAGGGATTTTAAAAAGTCCCCTGAACCTGTTGCCGGGATAAATACAACGAGTAAATTATCATTTGTCGTACAAAGACACAAGGCTTCCCGGCTGCATTATGATTTCAGGCTGGAAATGGAAGGAGTATTAAAAAGCTGGGCTGTTCCTAAAGGCCCATCGTTGAATCCAAAAGATAAGCGACTAGCAATGATGGTTGAAGATCATCCGTATGATTATAAAGATTTCTCCGGCGTCATCCCGGAAGGTTATGGAGCAGGTATTGTGGAGATCTGGGATAAAGGTAATTTTAGCGGTGTAGATGAAAAGGGCAACGTAGTTGATGAAAAAAAAATGCTGGCCGCTTTAAAAGCGGGTAATTTAAAATTTTCATTGAAGGGCAAAAAGCTTAAAGGCGAATTTGCCCTGGTTAAATTGAAGAATACTGATAACTCCTGGCTCTTAATAAAGCATCGCGATCAATATGCAGTCGATACTTTATATGACAGCGAAAAAGAAACACTGGCATCTTCTCCCATTAATAAGTGGTTATCGGCCAAACAGAAGGAAAATAAAAAGACTACTTCAACGGCGGTAAAAAAAAAGCCTCCCAGGAAATAATACCTATACAGTCCGGACGCAAACTTACTCATTACTTTAAGCCCATGCTGGCCAAAGAAACAGATATACCTTTTGATGGTAAAGACTGGATCTTTGAAATTAAATGGGATGGATACCGTGCTATTGCTGAGGTTGGCAAAAAAGAAATCCGGCTTTATTCCAGGAATGGCAATAGCTTCTTAGAAAGGTATCCATTACTTACTGATTGGTTGCGTAAAATAAAGCATGAAGCCGTTCTGGATGGTGAGATCGTAGTATTGAATGAAAAAGGAGTTCCTGAGTTTCAAAAATTACAGCATTATGAAGAGAATACTAATTTCCCTTTAATATATTATGTTTTCGACCTGTTGTCCCATAACGGGGAGCAATTGTATGATCATCCATTGAAGGAAAGAAAGGCACTATTAAAAAAACTTATCGGTAAAAATCCAATGGTTAAATACTCAGATCACATAATAAATAGCGGCGTCAGTTTTTTTAATGCTTCAACCAGGCAGGACCTTGAAGGGATCATGGCAAAAAAAGGCAGTAGCAAATATTATCCCGGACAAAGAACAAACGAATGGCTAAAGATTAAAAATCACAAGACGGTAGATGTTATCATTGCCGGATATACCAGGCCCACAGGATCACGGTTAAGGTTTGGTTCTTTAGTTCTTGCAGTAAAAGAAGGAGAAACCTTGAAACATGTTGGAAATGCAGGTTCCGGCTACAATGATAGATCACTGAATGAAATCTATGCACTGCTTCAGCCGTTGATCCAACCTGCATCACCATTCACCGGCCGCGTGCAGGCAGGAATAGGTGTCACCTGGGTAGAGCCCACCAGGATCTGCGAGGTCAAGTTCACAGAATGGACAAATGATGGCAAGCTTCGTCATCCCGTGTTTTTACATCTCAGGGAAGACAAATTAATTAAAGAAGTAAATAGGAAAAATATGAAAACAGTTCAACCTGTAATCAAGGGAAAGAAAAACAAGAAAAGTGAAGATGAAATTTTGATCGGAAAATCAACCGTAAAGATCAGCAACAGGGCTAAAATATATTTTCCGGATGATGGGATCACCAAAGGAATGGTGATCGATTATTACCAGGCAATTGCTGAATACCTGTTGCCATTTTTAAAAAACAGGCCGCAATCACTAAAAAGAAATCCAAATGGAATAAATGATAATGGATTTTTTCATAAGGATGCAGGAGAAGCGGCACCATCATTTGTAAAAAGTTTTAAGATCTATTCTGAATCGTCTGATAAAGAAATTGATTATATAATTTGTAATAACAAGGCAACGCTTGCATACATGAATAATTTAGGATGTATTGAATTAAATCCATGGCATTCCACCATTTCAAAACCCGACAAGCCGGATTACATGATCATCGATATTGACCCTTCAGATAAAAATACTTTTAACCAGGTGGTGGAAGCAGCAAATGTTTTTAAAAAAGTATTGGATAAAGCCGGAGCAAAAAGTTATTGCAAAACTTCCGGGGCTACAGGGTTACATATATATGTTCCGATGGGTAAGAAATATGACTACGAAGAGGTAAAGAATTTTGCCCAGCTGTTATGCATGATGGTTAGTGAGGATTTGCCAGGATTCACGACATTGGTAAGAAATCTTAAAAAGCGAGGTGATAAAAGGATCTATCTTGACTACTTACAGAACCGTAAAGGACAAACGATCTCTTCTGTTTATAGCATTCGGCCAAAAAAAGGCGCAACGGTATCAATGCCACTTGAATGGAAGGAAGTAAAAAGCGGACTTGATCCTCAGGAATTTTCTATTTACAACGCTATTAAACGCATTAAAAAACAGCCTGAATTATTCAAAGGTATTTTTGGACCTGCAGCCAATATCAGCAACTGCCTTAAGAAGCTGGGTCAATAGAATGGGGAATAAATTCCTCGTAAAGATTAATGATTACTTTTGAGGCTGTCCCGAACAGCTTATTGTAAAGCCCAAAGGCCTAATAAGAAGGTATTTTAAACAGGGCACAATATTTCTATCTATGGGGTGAAACAGCCACCTCTGTAAGCTGTATTTAAATTAAGTATTTGTTGATGGTTAGCAGGCGGCATATCTTGAAAAAAGCAGGGCGTATATTTTTATACTTGCTAGTGGGAATTTTATCACTGGCAGTACTGGCATTTGTTTTTTTAAATCTGCCGATTGGAAAAAAAATTGTTCGAAACCAGATCGAAAGTTACCTGGAGAACAAATTAAAAACGAAGGTGAGCATCGGCTCAATAGATTACAGCCTACCTGAATGGCTGAAAATTAAGAACGTTTATATACAAGACAGGCAAAAAGATACTTTGATCTATGGTGGTGAACTTTCCGTGGATCTTCAAATGCTAAAACTGCTTGGTGGAAATACAGATATCCAGAAAGTATACCTGCATAATATTTATATTAAGGTGAACCGCCGGGCTAACGATTCCACTTTTAATTACCAGTTCATCCTCGACGCATTTGCCGGTAACAATCCATCGACCCAAAATACTGATACGGCGGAAATGAAACTAACGCTTGACCACCTCATTTTTGATACGGTTGCATTAAAGTTCACAGACCAGTTTGCAGGTAATGATTTTTCAGCATCAATAAAAAATCTGGATCTTACAATGGATAGATTTCAGCCCGACAGAATGTTATTCCAGGTGAAGGAAATGGTGGCTAACGGCGTTGATTATACGATGTCAACCTATATGGAACAATCACCGGTTGAAAAACCTGTTGCAATAGATACGGTCACCCAGAGAGAATACCCGCTTTTACTTACTGCAACAAAGCTTGATATGCGTAATGTAAATGTATTGGTAGTGAACAAACTTTCAGGAGCTTATTACCGGAACAATGTGACTCATATTTCAAGCACCGGACTTTTATTCAGCATGGGATCATACAAGGGAACAGCAGATGCCCTGGTACTGGACAGTTCGGTAATTGTTTTCTCATCACCGCGGGCTGGCATACCCGTTTTGCATGATACTGTTGAAAGCACTCCTGTTAACTGGTTATTTGGTGCCGGCAAATTAGCTGTGCATCATACCGATTTCAAATATGATGATATCAATAAGCCTGCTGCAGAAGGACTGGACTATAACCATCTTGATTCTAAGAAAATCAATGCAACCATCAGCGGCTTTCATTATTCAACAGATTCAACAGCCGCAATAGTAGATGAGTTATCTTTTAATGATCACAGCGGATTTCAATTAGATAGTACACACCTCAACGCTGTGTTTACAAACAAGCGACTTTCCGTAAAAGATCTATATATAAGAACGCCATATTCAGTTATCCAGCGGTCTGTAGAAATGACCTATGACAGTCTTTCAGCCATAACAACAGCACCTCAAAACAGTATTGTCAATATCAATCTTGCAAATTCCGTGATCGCTTTCAACGATCTGTTTATGCTTGCGCCCGCTTTAAAAAAATCAGTTGGCGGATTTGCAAACCAATATTTGAAAATAAATACTGAGATGAAGGGAACACTGCAACGGCTTGACATTCCTTATTTGCAGGTAGCGGGTTTGTCAGGAAGCAGAATGAGTGCACGCGGAACATTATATAATATTACAGACACCAATAACATCACATTTGATCTGTATATCATTGAAGGGAATTTTTACAAAAGAGACCTGCTAAAATTTATTCCTCCTGAAAACCAGGCCTCTTTCAAAGATCTTCCCGAAATATTTAATATGACCGGGCATTTTGTGGGAAATAAAAATAATGTTTCTGCTGGTCTCAAAACGAGTGGAAAAGATTTTGCATTTGCCGGAAAATTAGATCTTAAAAATATAGCTGATCCAGCAAAACTTCAATATAACCTGGCAATTTCCTCTTTGTCCCTGACCAAAAAGCTGATCGCGGGATTCCTTCCTCCCGAAGCAATGGGAAATATTAATTTACCCGAAAAGATATATGCTTCCGGTAAGTTGAATGGTAATGCAGAAAATCTTGTGACGGATATGAAGGTCGTTAGTAGTTATGGTGATCTTACTGTAAAGGGTTATATCAAAAATTTTAAGAATACCCAGAAAGCGACGTATGACCTCGAACTCACAACTCCCGGTTTCGCTGCAGGCAAATTGCTAAAGCAAGACTCCGTATTTGGAAATATTGCCGGTAAATTTATTGCAAAAGGAACTGGGTTTGATTATAAGACAATGATTTCGTCCATCTCTGCAGATATTGCCAATATTGATTATAATAAATACAATTATAAGAATGCTTTCTTAACTGCCGAAATGAACAATGGCAATATTGTGAGCAAAGGAACGATAAACGATCCTTCTTTAAAACTAAATTATAATATCGATGCAAATGTAAAAGGTGATTACCCCACGATGAAAGGCTTGATCCGGGTTGATACAGTCCGGTTGATGCAGCTTAATTTTTATCCGGATACTTTAGATCTTTCGTTGACCGCGGCTATCAATTCTCAAAGCCTTCGTCCAAGACACCTGGATGCATCGCTATTATTAGATAGTATCAGGATGCAATCAGGTTCTAACCGTTACCGTTTGGATTCGATTTCATTAATAGGAACTTCTTCTGCTGGTATTGATTCTATTATATTAAGGTCGCAGATCGCAGAAGTACACGCTGGTGGCGCTTTTGATTATGATAAAGTTGGACTGTCGATCCGGAAATATGTAAACAACTATTATAAGCTCCCGGGATATCAACCTCCTGCAGTGAATATCCCCGAGCAACAACTTGGTTTCAACGGCGTGCTCAGGTATAGCCCGATAATCACGGGATTAGTTCCCGGGCTTTTGTCATACCAGGCCATTAATTTTGCAGGCAGCTACGCATCAGCCGAAGCAGATAGTGCATTGAATTTTAATGCAACAATGCCCAGGATCACTTATACCACAAATACGATCAGCAATGGAGCGATCAACATCCAATCAAGAAATGACAGGATTAATTATGACGTAAGATTTGATACACTGATCACGCCCGGCAACACATTATTTGCTACTTCAATTAAAGGTGCCGCAGCACATGATAGTATTCTGGTTACTGCCAGAACCGAAGATGCTGCACGCAAGGATTGGTTTGCCTTGAGTGGCACCGCAGCGGTATCCGGGGAAACATATTCATTCCGTATACAGGATACATTATTATTGAATTATGAAAGATGGAGTGTTGCACCTAATAATTATATCAGTTATTCTTCCGAAGGAATTATAATAAATAATTTTTTACTTACCAGTGATACTTCTATTATCTCTGTGAAAAGCCAGCAACTTGTTGGGAACAGCCCGATCGATATTATCATTGATAATTTTGATCTCAGGAGCATTACATCATTGTTGAACCAGGATACATTGTTCATTGGTGGAGTGTTGGATGTGAAAGCCAATGTAAGTGACCTGGAGAAGCCCTTGCCGGGGTTTACAGGAACAGCCGCCATTGCTGGTCTTTCTTACCAACAAATTTTACTGGGAGATCTTTCTGCATCTGCCCGTAAAGTGTCCGAAGATAATATTGCAGGGTATATGAATTTATCCGGGAATGGGAATGATCTGACTGCTAATGGAAATTATTTTGTGAATAGAACAGATCAGCAGTTTGATGCGCAACTTTCCCTGAAGCGCCTGAATTTTAAGACGATTGAAGGAGTATCCGGTGGCCAGATCAAAAATTCACGTGGCAATATCACCGGTGAAATAAATGCCTCGGGTAAATTCGCAGATCCACGTTGGAATGGGCAAATAAATTTTGATACAACTGTTTTTACTTTAACACAATTGAATGCACCTTATAAAATAAATAACCAAAAGATCGTTTTCAATTACCCGGAGATCAGTTTTCCTCAATTCACCATAAATGATTCCCTGGATCATCCATTAAAAATTGATGGTTCTATCAGCATTCCTTCTATGACTGCCATCGCAATGAATATGAAGATCAATGCAAGTGATTTTATTTTATTGAATGCAAAAAAGGCGGTTAACAGCGAGGTATACGGATATGGTTCAATTGATGCAGCAATTTCATTAACAGGCACAGCGGCAAAACCAGACATTGATGGAAACATTAAGCTCAATGACAGAAGTGATATCACGATCGTACTTCCCCAGTCCAGCTATGAAAAGAATGATGGCAATGAGATCGTACGTTTTATTGACCGGGATACCTTTGATATCAATCCACCGGTAGTGGACTTCGAGGAAGTAAAGAAACCTTCATCTGCATTTGGTGAATTCGTTAATTATAACCTTAATATAGAGATCAACAAGGAGGCTGCACTAACGATAATGGTAGATCCTTCAACAGGCGATGAGATCCGGGTCCAGGGAGATGCGAGGCTAAATGCAGGTGTTGATCCCGGTGGCAATATAGTACTGGCAGGATTATATGAACTGGACAAAGGCTACTACGATCTGCATTATCAATTCCTTGAAAGAAAGTTCAACCTGATAAAAGGAAGTACCATCACATTTGCAGGGGCTCCTTTAAATTCAACAGTAGACATCACAGCAGAATATATTGCTTATACGAGCTCAAGTGAATTGCTGAGCAATGAAGTAAGTGATGTTAACCCAATACTTGCCAACTCTTTCAAACAAAAATTACCGTTCCGGGTTATCTTAAAATTAACCGGCCAGCTTAATAAACCCGAGATCAATTTTGATATTCAATTACCTGAGGAAAACACAAACCTGTTAAATTCTGATCTACGAACAACCATTGAAAATAAGCTTCAGCAAATACGCTCGGATCCTTCCTCTATTAACAAGCAGGTATTTTCATTATTGTTGTTGGGAAGATTTGTCGGTGAGCAAAGCAGTGATTTCTTTAAAGGCGGTGGCGGCGATTTCTCTATGCTGGCCCGGCAAAGTGTGAGTCAATTCCTTTCTTCAGCACTAAACCAGATCGCCGGTGATATATTTAAAGGAATTGATATTGACCTTAACCTTAATTCTTACAATGACTTTTCCAATGGCGGAAATAACCAACGTACCGACCTTAATGTTGCAGTAAGTAAAAGATTTGCGAATGACCGGTTAATTGTCAGTGTAGGACAGAACTTTGGAGTTGAGGGACAGGATGCCGGAGCGAAGGCATCGCAGGCAAATAGCAGCTTTAGTCCTGACATAACCATCTCTTATAAACTGACCAAAGATGGAAGGTATCTTTTAAGAGCTTATACAAAGAACCAATTTGAAGTGACTGTTGACGGATATGTAATGGAAACGGGACTTGCTTTCATGGTAACTATGGATTATGAAAAATTCAATGAATTGTTCAGAAGGAAAAAACGGAGATAGATGATAAAGTATTTTACAGGAATATTTTTTTTACTGGCAGTTATCTCCTCCTGCAGCGTAAAGCGTTTTTTACCTGAGGGCGAAAGGCTTTACAAAGGTGCTTCAGTTCATGTTACGAGGCATCCGGAAACAAAGACAAAATCAAATTCTCTAAAAAAGACCATTAAGCTTGCGGCCTCGCCTAAACGAAATAAATTTTTATTTGGACAACCATACAAAGTTTGGTTTTGGTATGTTATAGGAGAGCCAAATAAGGAAAAAGGGTTCAGGGGTCTTTTAAGAACTAAAATCGGTGAACCGCCTGTATTGAGCAGCAGGATAAATCCTAAGGCTACGGCAGAAAATATGCAATCGTTAATGGAGAACCTCGGATATTTTCATACGACCGTGCAAGGTGATACAAATAACATAGGCAGCTATTTCATGGAAGCAAATTATAATGCACAAGTGCAGCCTAGGTATACATTGGATTCAATAGAATGGGTAAAGGATTCTACTCCATTGATCAAGATGCTGCAGGCTGAATTTGATCGAAGAGGCTTACTAAAAAAAGGCGATCCGTATACCCTTAGCACTATTACAGCAGAACGTGAAAGGTTAGACCTGTACATAAAAACCCGGGGCTATTATTTTTTCAATCCTAATTATTTAATGGCATACGCCGATAGCACGCCCGGGAACCGAAAAGTAAATTTGCTTTTAAATATTAAAAGAACAACGCCGGAAGCAGCACGATATCCATACACGATCAATAAGATAACTGTGTTTCCAAATTATTCTCTAACCTCAGAAACACTCGACACCAGTAAATGGAACGGGATATTATACGATGGACTTACCATTGTGGATACATTACATAAATTCAAGCCCAGGTTGTTTAAGCAGACGATCACCTATCGACCAGGCAGAATATACAGCAGCCGTGCACAAAATACTACATTGAACAGGCTTATTAACCTTGGCCCTTTCAAGTTTGTAAAAAACAGGTTTGAGATAACAGATAGCGCTGATTTTGTTCATATCCCGAACTCCACTGATACAGCAAGAAGAACAAGAATTGATACAGCAAGCAAGCATAGGTTAGATGCTTACTATTACCTTACCCCTTCGAAAAAAAGGTCATTGCAGGCCGAGATCGATGCCTTTACAAAAGAAAATAATTATACAGGCTCACAAGTAAGTATCAATTGGAAGAACAGGAATACATTTCGTGGTGCAGAGCAACTGGCTGTAAGATTGTATGGTGGGTTTGAAGCAACCTCAGGGGATTCTGCAAAGAACAATAACTTCAGGCTTGGCAGCGAGGTGTCCTTAAGAATACCCAGGTATGTGATACCTTTTTTTAATTTAAAAGAGAATTTCTTTTATCCGCCAAATACAAGATTCCTGTTGGCATATGAATGGTTCCGGCAGACCTTATTTTATACAAAGAATTTATTCAGGTTCCAATATGAATTTACCTGGAAGCGAAATTTACAAACAGAATTTACAGTGGCACCAATATCATTAAGTTATTTACAAGCCACAGCTATAACGGACAGCTTTTACAAGCAAACAATTACACAGCCGTCATTGTCCATCAGTGTGTATTCAGAATCAATTCTCGGCTCTTTCTTTTCATATACTTATAATTCCAGTTTTCGCTCCAAAAGAAATAAATGGTATTTCATGGGGAGTGCAGACCTTTCCGGGAATATTGCAGGTCTGATAACAGGTGCTAAAGGCTACAGGGAAACTAATATTTTTGGAGTTCCTTTTGCGCAATATGTAAAGCTTGATTTTGATCTTCACTATACACGCAAGCTTTCCAATAACTTTGATTGGGCAAACAGGATAATGATCGGGCTGGGAATGCCATATAAAAATTCAAGGTTACTGCCATATACAAAATTGTATACGATCGGGGGATCAACATCTATTCGCGGGTTTCGTGCAAGAAGCCTTGGTCCCGGTACTTATAAGCCAACTGCAACAGACCAAAGATATTTCCAACTCATTGGTGGAGATTATAAGCTACTTGCAAACACTGAATTGCGGATACCTTTTACGGGGCAGTTGAGCGGAGCTTTATTTTTAGATGCCGGAAATATCTGGACGAAGGATACGATCCTATTTGGTGCACCCGGAAAGCTTACAAAAGACTTTATAAAAGAGATCGCAGTTGCAGGTGGTATAGGTGTGCGATTCGATGCAACAATATTATTGATAAGGGCAGACCTTGGAATGCCTTTACGAAAACCTTTTTTATCAGGGCGCCGCTGGGTGTTGAGTGAATTTGATCTTGCAAAACGTTCATGGAGAAGAGAGAATCTCATTCTAAATATTGCCATCGGTTATCCATTCTAATTACATCTTAGAAATAAATACAAATTGAAAAATAAAAAACCGCTGCTTTACATTTTTGCCATTCTTCTTATAATTGTTGCAGGTATCTGGATATACTGGCAGCAAAATAAAAAAAGAATTATCAGGCACCAGATCGAATCCGCTGTGAACAAGGGCACAGACAGCATGTATTATATTCACTACGATAGCTCACATATAGACGAGATAAATGGCAATGCAACTTTTTACAATGTAGAGCTTCAATCTGATTCTTTGCAGAAGCAATTGTTACAATTTGATACAGCTTCTGCCGATGTATTGTTCAATGTTCACATCGACCAGGTATCGATTAGTGGTGCAAACATTCCGGCATTGTTGACCAATAATAAAGTAGAGGCCAATTCAATTGAGATAATAAGGCCAGTGATATATATCATCAGTTCGGGCAAAAAGAAAAAGGAGAAAATAAACGATTACAACGACAAGGCAATTTATGAACGCCTGCTTGGCAGGTATAATAGTATTAAAGCCGGTCAGATCATAATTAAGAATGGCATCCTTAATCTCTCTACAAAAACGACTGACCCTCATACTTCATTAAAAGATATTTCCATTCAATTAAATAATTTCCGGGTTGACGACACAAAAGATTATGATAATATAATCAGCTATTTTATTAAGGATATAGTGGCGAAGGTTGGCGAGATAAATATGAGGACCGAAAACCATACCATAACTTTTTCAGAGGTTGAATATAATGCTCCTGCCAAATTCATCAGGCTTAAAAAATTTGTTGAAAAGGATACTTTACAAAATGTGGTATTTGATATAAACAACACTATTATTAATAACATAGCAACTGACAGTTTTATTTTACACCAGCAAATAAAGGCCGGTGAATTTAAAACAGATGGCGGGCTCATTAGATTATACAGGAAGAAGGATAAGGAAGGACACGAAAATGACCGAATAGAGATCGATAATAATTCTTTTGATGAAGCAGTTCTTGAAAGGATCAGTATTGGGAACACGAAGATCATGGTTTATAATAAGGCAAACCCCTCAGAGGCCCCATTCATTTTAAATAATGTGAAATTTTCAGCTACAGACATCCAGAGTGTATATTCCGGTACTAACATAAGGCAATTGATCGGGCATAGTAAATGGATACTATCGGCAGATGGCTTTTCTTTAACTTCTGAGGATAAGATATATAAATACAATTTTGGCGCATTCAATATCAATAATGTTAATTCAACCATCCAACTGAAATATTTATCAATTAAACCCCAAATCCGGGAAGAAGTATTTTCAAAAAATTTAAAAGTGCAAAAGGACCTGTATGACATTGAACTAAAAAATATACAATTATCGGGAATTGATACGCGAACAATGATCACTGACAAAAAGATCCTGGCGGAAACAATTAGCTTTCAACCGATCATACATATTTTTAATGACCGGACTGTTGAAGCAAATCCCGCAAGCAAAGTTGGAAAATATCCGCACCAGCAATTACAGGCGATTAAGATCCCATTCTTAATAAAGAAGCTCATCATCAAAGATGGGTACATCGCATATAAAGAGAAAGGAAAATTATCTAAGCAAACAGGAATTGTTTTTTTTAAGAATTCGAATGCAACTATAACGAATGTTACCAATATAAAAGACAATATCACCAAGGACAATTTACTTAAACTGAATGCAAATGCCAGTTTCATGGGAGTAAGTAAATTGCAAACAACATGGATACTTCCGTTAAACTCATCAAACGGGGAATTTACGGTATTGGGATCCGCAACAGCATTTAACGCAGAAGCATTGAATACTATTGCAGAGCCATTAGGAATGGCATCCATCAAAAAAGGAAGTGTAAATAAATTGGAATTTAATATCAATGGAAATGATCTTCAGGCAAACGGAAAAGAAACGCTGGTGTATAAAGATCTGAAAATGGAGGTCTTAAAAAAGGATTCCAGCGAGGAATTGAAGAAAAAAAATCTAATGAGCTTTATTGCAAATGCACTTATAAAAAACGGAAATTCAGGATCCAGCAATATTAAGCCCGTGGAAATGAGTTACGGGCGTGATACAACAAAATCGTTTTTCAACCTGGTTTGGAAAACGATCTTTGCAGGAGCAAAAAATACAATTCAAAAATTGTAATAAAAAAACCGGCCATGAGCGGCCGGTCTTTTACAATATCCCAATTCTAATTTTATTTTAAGGGAGGCTCTGTATTATTGTTGTCTTCCAACCCTTCCTTGTATCTTCTTTCTGCTTCGTCTGCAGTGTGAACATCATCCGTATTTATAACCTTTGTTTGCTCCTGTTCATTTACAATGACTTCCTCTTCCCTGCCTGGCAACGAAGTATCTTTATCTTTCGGATCTGAATTAATAAGTTGCGTTTGGGTGTTTTTCATATCCATTATATTTTATTGCTTCGTTCCTGGAAATCGCCGTCAGTTGCTTTATGATTGCTTCTTTTGAACAGGTTATTATAGATGGAAATTCCATAAGCCTTTACTTTATCAGCATTGCTTATGGTGGTTTTAGCAACAGCCAGCTCGAAAAACCCACTTAATATCTTCTTAATGAAAGAAGGAGAGCTACCAAGAAACAATTTTTTTGATATTACACCTATACCTAATCCTGCAGCAGTCTTAATAAGCCCTTCCCCAAGTCCTGGCATTTCGGTTATTTGTTTAAAGCCGTGTTTGATCAGGTTCATTGGTTTAAGGCTTTCCCTGACCATTTTAAAGTTTTCAACAACGAGCGCCTGTTCCCGGACCTTCCTCTTCTCCAGTTCAATGATCGCAACCTCCAATTCGGCTTTAGTACTGATCTTCATGATATTATTTTAAAAAAACTTTTTAATGATCATATTAAGGATCGGTTGCTTAAACCATTTATCCTGCATGGAATTAAAAATAATAGCGGTGATCAAATATATGCCTGCCAATACAAGGAACCCGTATGAGGCACGTCCCAAAAGATCACCCAGAAATAATCCTATGCCGATATTTATGATAATCAGAAAAAGGAAAAAAACCATGAAAACGATCAGTTTTGAAAAAACCGTTGACATCATTTCAGTTGCCTTATCGATCGACTTCAATTTGAATAAATCAAGTCGGGTCTCCACGTAATTTGCTGCACTTTCTAGCAACGAATCAAAGTTGTTCTTGACCGTCGGTTCATCGTTTGGTTCAGGCCTGTCAATTATCCTGCTATCCTCAATGGTGTTATGCAAAGCTCCGTTTTGTTTCATCTTTAATGTTTTGCGCTTTATCTTTTACTTCTCTTCCGGCTTCCCTGCCTTTATCCATCATATCATTTGCATCTCCCTTAATATTATCGTACTTCTCAGAAATGGTTTCACCGAACTCAGTGAATTTATTTTTGACTGCATCACCAAATTCACCCGATCTTTTTGTAATTTTTTTCCTTGTTTCACTTCCTTTTTCAGGGGCAAATAGCAGTCCGAGGACAGCACCTGCAGCTGCGCCTAACAACACAGCAGATAGTAATTTAGTCGTGCTCATCTTATTTTAATTTTATTGTTGAAAAATATTTTTACACATATATGATTACCAAAATACTGCCAAAAGTTATATGATGTTTAATATTTGGGGTGCTTCAATACCACGGCTTATTTCCTTAATAATTACCAAAAGTTCTTCCTGGGAAAATAATTCTACAACAGTATGCATATCCTGGTTATCCTATTTCATGGAAATCCTTTAAAAGCGGATTCTCACTAATTGGCATAATTATGAATAATAGCCATTATTAATATATAGCTTTCTATTAGAAATTGTGTTCAATCAAAAAGCAGGTACAATAATTTAAACTGAAAAAAATAAAAACATGATCAAATTAAAATTCTTACAGTTGAGTGTAATACTAATTGTTCTGGCATCCACGCTTTCCAGCTGTGAAGCTATAGCTGGCATTTTTAAAGCCGGAATATGGACCGGGGTGATAGTGGTGGTAGCTATTGTGGTATTGATACTATATTTTATCAGCCGCGGCCGAAAGAGTTGAAGCACCCGCATCCGTTGAAGGCGCAGGCATTTTTTTCCTGATGCGGTATAGTTTTATTTTTGCAAGCTTATTATAAACCTTGCCTTTCGGATAGGGCGAACTGTCGTCACCTAAAAGCATACCCCATGGTTTCAAATCTTCCATCCTGTCAAAAATGATCTTCAGGATAGCGATCACAGGCAAGGCTAAGAAAATTCCGGATAATCCAACCAGTGTACCTCCGATAACAACTCCAACGATAGTAATAAGTGCATTGATCTTTACTTTAGATCCCACAATGCGTGGCATTAGAACATTCGAATCAATGAAGTGAATGATCTCAAAACATATGATTATCCAGATAATATCACTCAGGTGTGTAGAAGTTGTTAGTGTTACCAGGCAGGTAAATAATATTCCAGTGAGAATCCCGACATAGGGAATAATATTAAGTATAGCCGAAAATACCCCCAGGAATATCGCATATTTTACACCTATCAAAAGCAAGGTTGTAGAGTTTAATACCGCGATGATCCCCATTTCGATCATTAGCCCCAAAACATAATTTTGAATGATACCCTTGGATTCAACCAGTACTTCCGCTACTTTAGGCTCGTGCGCCTGTTTAAAAACTGCAAAAATAAAATTTTTGATAAGGTGCCTGTAAAACAAGATCAGGAAAGTATAAATAGCGATCAGGATGATGTAAAAAAATGTCTGTGTGATCGTAAAGAATGTTTCACCCAGCATTACAGTCCCTGTTGTTTTTACATCAGCAGTAGCCGTTTCGATCATTACATTTTGTTCCTTGCTACTTACATTAAATTTTTGTTCAACCCAATGTTGCAACGTACTATAATGTTTTTCAAGGTGCAATTTTATAGAAGGGATATCATTTAAAAAACGCGCCATCTGGTGAGAAAAAAAATAGATCAGGCTTGCAATAGTGAATAGGGCAAATATTACAGAAAGCAGATTAGACAGAGACCTTGCAATTTTTAATTTTCGCTCAAAGAAATTCGTAACAGGTAATAACAGTATTGATAGTAGTATGGAAAACACCAGGGGCACAATGATATTCTTGCCATATACCAGCATGATGCACAACAGCAGAAGCATTAAAAGCTTGCATGTGAACTGTATGTAAAAAGGGAGGAGCTTAAAATTCATCATTTAAAAAAATGATTTGATATCGGCAAAAATATAACCTTGCCAATGCCGGTTAACTTCCCCGGATGATTCGGAACAGTATGGCAATGATAGCAATTACTAATAGTACATGTATCATCCCTGTTGCACTGTAGGCAAAGTATCCAATAGCCCATCCGATTATTAAAATTACTGCAATAATGTAAAGTAGATTTCCCATGTTACTTCTTTAAAAGTTTAATAAAATAATATTTGTTATAAGAAAAAAGTCTGCCATGTTAGCAGATTGTGATCAATATAAGCTAATAAAACAGAATTACTATAGTTGTGGGGAATATACTCTACGTTATGAGGTAATTGTGAGTTGATCTACTGTTTTGAATATAATATCTCTTGTAAAGGGCTTACCAATAAAAAAATCTACGCCTTCCTTAATTGCGCGTTGCCTGTGGGCCGCTGTATCATGAGCTGTTATCATAACGATCTTGGAAGAAGGATAGTTTGACTTGATATGCTCTATAAAATTTACACCCAACCCATCAGGCAGGTGATTGTCCAGAAATATGATCTCAGGAGTTCCTCGCTTTAGAGCAAGGGTTGCATCAGAAAGTGTATTCACATATTCAGCCTCTAAGTTCCTTTGTTTTAATAATGTACTTAGCAGATAACAAATGTCAGTTTCATCATCAATAATCAAAACTTTCAAAATATCATTTTTTATAAGAGGGCTGATTTTCATTGATTGATTTACAATCAACCGTCAATTATACTGCCAACAAGGGTTCGTACCAGTAAAAAAGAAAAAGGAAAAGGAAAGCATAGTGTTAAAGTATCAAAAAATATACCCGTTGCTATTAAATTCGATCAATCGCAGACACTTATGAAGTAATATTGGTTTCACGGATCGATTAAATTATATTTATTTTTTTGGATATAAAGAAAGATTTACCCAGAATATGGTGTGTGGCGTGGAAAAAATTACATGGTATAATTATAGCGTAGTAAATAACAATCCAAAATGAAATATGGCCATATCCAGGAAGGTGATAGCATTTTATAAATTCAACAAACAGGTCATTACAGAGTACATAGCAGACAATGTGTTAAAATACAGTGCCTCCCTAAGCTACTATACTACACTTTCTTTGGCCCCGCTCATCATCATTATTATATCTGTAAGCGGGTTATTATTTGGAAAAGAAGCCATGCGTGGTGAAGTGTACGGGCAGATTTCCGGTCTTGTTGGAAGTGATGCTGCCATACAGATACAAAGCACCATTCAAAACATTCATCTCAGCAGGAACACACCATTTGCAACAGGAATAAGCTTGATCATATTGTTGCTTGGAGCAACAGGAATATTTGGAGAAATGCAGGATTCACTTAATAAGATATGGGGACTGAGGACAAAGGCAAGAAGGGTTTGGTGGAAGATATTGCTTGACAGGCTGATTTCATTTTCGCTGATCCTGAGTATCGGTTTTGTCCTCACAGTATCCCTGATCTTAAATGCACTTGTGGCAGCATTCAGCACAAGGATAAATGCAATTGTTATGGGCGCAGGTGATACGATGTTGCCGATGATAGATATATTGTTATCCATACTGATAACCACATGCATGTTTGCAACGATCTTTAAAGTGCTGCCCGATGCCAAGATAAAATGGAAAGATGTTTTTGTCGGTGCTTTTATAACATCGGTATTGTTTACACTGGGAAAATTCGGGATTGGTGTGTATTTAGGGAAAAGCAACCTTACTTCTGTATATGGTGCGGCAGGATCGATCATCATTATAATGGTTTGGATATATTACAGTTCTGCAATCTTATACCTGGGATCCGTATTTACTAAAGTATATGCAAGTTGTTACGGCGGCAAGATCTATCCCAATGATTATGCGGTCTGGATAAAAGTAGAAGAGATCCCCGTTCCGGATGTAACATTGAATGAAAAAAAATAAACGATTTATCTTTACTAATAATAAAATTTATGAAGAAAAAGGTCCTAATTATTGATGATGATCTTGACATGTGTCTGCTTCTAAGTAAGTTCCTGAATCGCAAAGGGTATGAAGCAGAGGCTGCCCATTCAGGCGCAAAGGGATTGTTGAAATTCAAGGAAGAGCATTTCGATATTGTTATATGCGATTACCGCCTTGGAGATAAAGATGGAAAGGATGTCCTTGTTGAGATCAAGAATATAGCACCCGAAACGATCGTGCTTATCATAACAGGTTATTCAGATATAAAGACCGCAGTAGATGTAATTAAACTCGGTGCGTATGACTATATAACCAAGCCCCTGATCCCTGATGAAGTATTAAATGTACTGAACGCGGCTATCAATCAGCCAGCAGAATCAGTTGCTGTTTCGCTACCCGGCACAGCACCGGCAAAGGTTATCCGCAAACAGATCGTACTCAATAATGAATTTCTTGTAGGAGAAGCTGGTGCAACCCAGGAATTATACAAGCAGATAGAGATCGTTGCTCCAACAAACTACAGCATCATTCTTTATGGCGAAAGCGGAACAGGCAAAGAAGTTATCGCAAAGACAATTCACAGCCTGAGCGAAAGAAGTGACAAGCCATTCGTAGCAATGGATTGCGGAACCCTTTCAAAAGAACTAGCGGGAAGTGAATTATTTGGCCACGTAAAAGGCGCATTTACCGGGGCGCTTACCGATAAAGAAGGACATTTTGAACTGGCAAACGGCGGCACCTTGTTCCTGGATGAAGTGGCAAATCTATCTATAGAAGTACAGGCATCATTACTCAGGGTTATCCAGGAAAGAAAATTTAAGCGTGTTGGTGGCAATAAAGAAATGCCTGTTGATGTGCGTATCATCGTAGCATCAAATGAGAACCTTCAGGATGCATATCGTAAAGGGAATTTTCGTGAAGATCTTTACCATCGCTTCAATGAATTTTCTATCAATCTGCCGGCACTCAGAAATCGTAAAAAAGATATTCCCTTGTTTGCAGATTTCTTTTTACAAAAAGCAAAATCAGAACTGAACCGCGACATTGGAGAGTTCGACAGCGAGGTAATGAATATGTTCATCAATTATTCATGGCCTGGAAACTTAAGAGAGTTCAGGAATGTGGTCAGAAGGGCAGTATTGCTCACCACCAGTGGAACGATCTCGGCCAGGACACTTCCCTGGGAGATCACTAATCCTGCGGGTGAGCCGATCAAGACAGTAGAGCCGGTTGCTGAACAAACCATAACATCCAATACAGGAAAAAGAAACTTTGATCTGAAAGACGCTGCTACAAAAGCAGAATATGAGGCGATCATGAAGGTTTTAAAAGAAGTAAATTTTAATAAGACCCGTGCAGCAGAGATATTGAACATTGACCGTAAGACACTTTATAATAAGATCAAGAGCTACGAAGAATCAAATAACTGATAAGAGTCTGTTGAATGATTTGGTTATTACGGATTGCATTTTTTATCATACCTTAATTATATCAAATGTTTGGTAAAAAGCGGTACAATGTTGGATGCCCGCATTAAATAGAATTTTATCCAAATTAAATATTTTTTTATGAATACTTCTTCCAAATCGAGCATGCATATGACTACATTGAGTTCTGTGCTTGAAAAACTCAGGTTACGCAAACAGGATAATGAATTTCGGATGACTGAAAAAGGGTTTGGTACCGGGAACAATAAATACTATCAGCCAGCTGATCTGAAAATTATAAAAACTTACAGGTTTGAAGGAGATTCCGATCCCTCAGATAATGTAGTTGTATATGTTCTGGAGGCCAATGACGGGAAAATAGGATACACGATGGATGCATACGGTGTTTATTCTAACAATGATGATGAAAAGTATGATGATTTTATTAGAAATATCCCAGTTGAAGAAAGAGATGAGCAATTGATATTTGGCGAAGAATAAAATCAACATTTCCTTCCTGGCAGGTTCCCTGCCCTGGTACTTTTTTTAAAAAAATATGTAAATGCAGGCAGAAGACCAGCAAATCAGGCTTTTGATCATTGATGACGATGAAGACGATTATTTCATCACAAGTGAATATATCAAGGCCATTCCGAATTACAATTTTACCATAGAATGGTGCTATAAATATAAAGAAGGGCTTAACCGTATCTGTAATAAAGAGTTCGACCTGTACTTTATTGATTATTTACTGGGACCTAAGACCGGGCTCGACCTGATAAAAGAAGCCATGTCGACCAATTGTGAAGAACCATTTATTTTATTGACCGGTAAAGGCAGTAAGAACATAGATGTGGAAGCGATGCAGGCGGGGGCTGTGGATTATTTAATTAAATCGGAAATAGATACAGAAAAGCTGGAACGTGCCATCAGGTACTCAATAGAAAGGTCGAGGTCTGTAAAAGCGATCAAAGCCAATGAGCGCAAATTCAGGAATATCTTTGAGCGTTCACTTGACACCGTTTTCATTGCAGATGAAGCACTGGTTTTTAAAGATATCAACCACGGGGCGACAAAATTATTGCAATATTCCAAGGAAGAATTATTATCCATTAGTTTATACGAGCTGCTTGCTTCTGAAGATGAAAAGGAAACTTTAAAGGATCTCATAGCTTATAAGAAAGAGGTAGATGTTATGGAGCTTGTTTTTAAAACAAAGACGGGAGCACTAAAATACTGCATTCTTTCTCTTTCACTTGAACAACAATTTGCAGAACATTATTTCCAGGGGATCATTCACGATATCACTAATTTAAAAAAAGCAGAAAGGGCAACACTCAGAATGGAAAAGCGAGGTGTTGCCGACAGGCTTGTGCATGTATTAGCTCATGAAGTAAGAAACCCGCTGAACAATATCAATTTGTCGCTTGAGCAATTATCTCCGGAATTCCGGGGATCAGAATCACAGATATATCTTGATATTATAAGTAGAAACAGCAAGCGAATTGAAGACCTTATAACTGAGCTGTTGAGTTCCAGCGGCCCTGCACAGATCATAGAAGAGCGGATACCGGTTCAACAGATCATAGATGCAAGTATTGTAGCAGCACATGACAGGCTTACCCTCAAAAAGATTCGTTTTACAAAGAATTTTCCACCAAGCCCGGCGATCATTTATGCGGATGCTGAAAAACTTAACATCGCACTGCTTAATATTATTATCAATGCGGTGGAAGCAATGGAACAGGAAAAAGGGCAACTCAGCATAGCAGTGGAAGAAACCGGGGAAAATGTTTTGGTTATCATCGAGGATAACGGTTGTGGCATAAGCGAAGAGAATATGTCAAGACTTTTTGAACCTTACTTTACTGCTAAAAGAAATGGAATGGGTTTAGGACTTGCGTCTACACTTAACATATTACAATCGCATAAAGCTGAAGTTGAAGTGCAATCCAAATTAAATGAAGGAACAAAATTCATCCTTACATTTAAAAAAAGTGCTGAAGTAAAGACAGAATAATTATCTCGTACTTGCAGTATATAAAGGAAGGATCTGTATTACCTGGTGGACAAAAGCTGCATCAATATGACTGCTGATGGTTGCGGAATTCCCTAAAATTTGCCATTCATCGTTATCCATGTCTACCAGGGTGTACATATATTTTTTGCTAGCATTATATATCTGGTAAAATTTTTGGCTTCCATTCATAAAATTGAAAAAGCCAAAACAAATTAGTTTATCATTTATAAATTGCTTGTGCCATGTAAGTAATTTTGGTACATGGATCGGATTTTTAAGAAGGGGCTTGATCTGTTTCCCTACTTCAAAGGCCAGCGCCGTAAAACCGAGGTCTTCTTCTATCCACTTTCCTGTTTCAACATCTGTATAAAAGATATTCTGGTAACCATTTTGGAAAGAAACTTTGAATATATTATGGTGTCGATGAGCAATTTCAGAAACCCATGCAAAGCTTTCAACCCCGTCAACTTTTAAATATATTATGTTGCTCATTGTTTAGCGATTTGTTTTGACCAATACACAAAACTTGCCAATATTTTACATTTCTCAACTACTTGAAAGTGAGTCAACTTTGATGACGTTCTGCCGTATATAATTGGTTGAAAAAGCCCACAATGGGTACTTGTAGAATATTATAGTCATCATATATCCTGCACAAAATAGAAACTGCAGTTGACTCGCAAAAGATATTATTGAATTTTTTTTATAGAAAAGTTAAGCAGGTAATTTCAAATCATCTATCCAAGAAAACCAGTTATCAACTTCATTTTCCGCTTATCAAATTGAATTTTATTCTAATTCGAAAATTTCTCTACTAATTTAATCGATTGAATTTCAGCTTTTAAACCTTACATATAAGCTGCTAAATAGTGCCTAATACCAATATATACTTAGTACTATGTTTTGTATAGTACTAAAATAATTATATCTTTGACTTATTAATCAGAAAGAACAAAACAAAAATATTTAAAACTTAAAAAATCAGGATCATGAAAGCTCAACTATCAAACTTATTAAACCCAATAAGTAAATCAGAAACAAATCTTACAGTATCTGCAATCGAAACAGTAGTTATTGCAAACAATCCTTCCACCAGGTCATTTAGTGCTGCAGATCTTTGGAACATTCAGCGTAGGCATAGAACAGTAAATCCTGTCAGGAGATTTGTTTATTAAAACCAATTTTAAATTTATAAAATAACAGAAATGAAAACTCAACTATCAAATATTTTAGCTCCCTTAAGCAAATCAGAAGTAAATGGCCTTGCAGTAGAAGTGAAAGAGACACTCGCCTTTGATAATGACCATTTAAAAACAAAATCATTATCTGCTGCTGAATTGTGGACCATTCAACGCAGGCAACGCACCATAAACCCAACAAGAAGGTTTGTATATTAATTAATTTTTTAAAAGAAGATCATGAAAACTCAACTATCAGAATTATTACTCCCTTTAAGTAATGCAGAGGTCAATACTTTAACTACAATAGTAAAAGAAACACTGGCTTCTGAAAAGCATTACCATTCAAAAAATTTTAGTGCCGCAGAATTGTGGGACATACAACGCCGCCAGCGTACAACTGTTGTAAGAAGAAGGTTTTATTAAGGATTTAATGCCGTCCCCTATATATTAAAAAACCGTTGCAATCCGCAACGGTTTTTTATCTCGATCATTTCTCGATCATTTCTTGATCATCTTACTAGCTTAAGTTCATCGATTATATTCTTTGCTCCTCCTAACTTATCAATGCACCACAAAACATAGCGAACATCCACACAAATGGTCCGGTTAAGGTCTTTATCGAAAGCCATTTTATGACTTAAAGCTTCGTAATTACCATCAAATGCCAGCCCGATCAGGTTTCCACTGCCATCTATTACAGGGCTCCCACTACTTCCACCTGTTATATCATTTGTTGTTATGAAAGCAACAACCAGGTCATTCCTGGATTTATCCATGTACTGTCCAAAATCTTTTTTCTTTAAAAGTTCTATTTGCTTTGCAGGCAAGTCGAATTCATAATCACCTGGAATATACTTTTCAAGAATTCCTTTACCGGTAGTTACATAATCGTAGTGTACCCCATCCCGTGGTTTATAGCTTTTCACATTGCCATAGCTTACTCTCATACTGGAATTTGCATCCGGATACATTTTTTTTACTGCTTCAGGATTCATTTCCATGATCCCCTTCATATAGCTTCGCCCCAATTCATTGTTCTTATTATTGAACGTGGTATATAATGGGCCAAATTTGGTATTATAATTCTTTACAAATGCTGAAGCAAATTCAAAGGCCGGATCGGCTTGTAAAACATTTGCATCCGGCGTCGTTAAAAAGGCTGCCCATT
>JBDSDG010000290.1:0-10228 GCA_039920685.1 Ferruginibacter sp. | reverse complement strand
TCTTTATCCTTCATATCTTCTGCACTCGCCTCCCCCAAAACGATCGTACTAAAACTGCTTTTAACTTTAACAGGAATACTGCCCCCACCCGATTTACCTGTATATTCATGGTCGAACTTTGGTCCATGGTCACCGTCCTCTTCATCATCAGTGAATTTTGCTGAGGTCCGGTTTTTAAAAGAACCAAAGCTGGTTGAAATGGCATAGGATGCAGGAAGATCACCGATCGGCCTTAAATTGATCGATGAATACGAGGTGTTCAGATAAAGGCTGGTTAAATTATTATCCAGGTTCAATACCACTTTGCTACTGAATTCCACGTTCATTTTAATAGCTCCTGACAATTTTGCGATACTGGCTTTTGAATATTTGATCGTAATAGTTCCACCAGGAATGTTACCAAGGTTAGCCTTACCGAATTCAACCTGGATACTTTTTACATTTGATAAATTACCGGTATTGAGTTTACCAAATTTGCTCGTTAGTTCAACTTCTCCTTTGTAGTCAGGAATAGTGGTAGAACCAAATTCATTTTTAATTTCCAATGGATTTGACGCCGGCATTGAGATCGTATAGTTGATAGACATCGTGCTCTTATCATCTTTTGTATTATTGATATCCTTCATGTTTGTTTGAAATGAGATCTCTTTCCCACGCTGATCATTCGAGATTGAGATCCTGTCCAGGATCCTTTGAGCCAGCGCATCTGTGTTAGCAGATACCTCAACATTCACGTCAACTTTAATTTCGTTCTTATCCCATGTATACACATCAACTGAGCCAAATGAATTCTGGATGTTCAGCTTATCAGATGAGGAAACGTTATAGGATTTGTTGACCGCTTTCTTTTTTACGAATTCATATTTTTTCTGTTTATCATTATCATGGTCATCGCGGTCATCATGATCTTCCTGTGCCTGTAAAGAAGGCTGCAGGAAAAGGATAAAGGTCAATAGAACACTAAATTTTTTGATAATTTTTTTCATGGCTATACTTTTTTGTTTGTTTGATCTGTATAATAATATTTAATTGCTGATTCAATACACTGAGCTGCAGCTGCAGGTTCTGGATCATTGCTTCTATCAGCATTTCTTTATTTGGGTTAATGCTGAGTTGATTCTTCAAGGTATTATAGGAACTATCCAATTGGGTAATGTCATTCGAGAACTGCTGGTAAAGCGCTGGTTGTTCTTTTGCCAATAGTTTTAACTCTTCCTGCTTCATATCTATCAATTTGGCAAATTCATTTACTTGCGGCGCGTATTCCGGCGCAAGCTTATTTATATCCTGTTCGTTCTTAACAATGACCGGTGCAACAGGGATTTTTTTATCAGGCTGAAAATATAGAACAAAGCCAAGAATTAGGATCGCAGCTGCTGCCATACTCCATTTAAAAACAGGCATATTAAGAGTGGATCTTTTCTTTGGTGAAAAGGCAGCATCGATCTTAGCCCAAACTTTTTCAGAAGGAACCAGGTCATCAAATTCATTTCGATATGCTGATATAAAGTCTTCCAGCTTCATGATGTTCCTTTTAATATTTGAAGTAATTTTTGTTTTGCCCTGGTGTACTGTGATCTTGTTGTTGATTCTGCAACGTTTAATATTTCTGCCATCTCTTCGTGATCGTATCCTTCAAATAAATATAAATTGAGAACGGTCCGGTATCCATCAGGTAACTGCATGATCGCCTTTTTTACAGCTTCTACTTTTAAACTTATTTCCGATTCGTCAATAATTGACTCTTTCAAGGTATCGTGGCCAGCGATCGTATCCATATCAACCCAATTAACCTTTTTCTTTTTAAGCTGGTTAATGGCCCTGTTAATACATATTTTTTTTAACCAGACACCGAAACTTGAGCGGCCTTCAAAACTATTTACATTGCGAAAAGCCTCGGTAAAACTTTCCTGTAATACATCCTCAGCTTCTGCCCTATTTCCAAGTATCCTGAGGCAAGTGTTGAACATCGCTTTTGAATACCGCTGGTACAATTCTTTATAAGCAAGCGTGTCCCCACGCTTACAACGTTCTACCAATTCATCTTTTTGTAAGCTCAGCGTCAGTTCCAAAAAACATGTTTTAATAGTTAGAGACAAGGTAACATTGCCAATGTTGCATAAAAAGTAAAAAAAACCAAAATTTCTCTCTGCCTGAGGTATTATCTTTGCCGGCGGACGAATAAAAGGATGCATGGAAAGGATTCACAGCGAAGACGCAAAGGCCCCAATATTTGGCGTCTAAGCGCCATAGCAGTTTAATCAGAATAACTAAATTAGAAACTATAATGGCTGTAAAAACGGATAATTTTCAATCCCCGGATTATTTTAATGTTGATGAATTGCTTACAGATGAACACAAGCTGATCCGTGAAAGTGTTCGAAATTATGTAAAGAAAGAGATCTCCCCAATCATCGAGGATTATGCACAGCGTGCAGAATTTCCGGAGCAGATCATAAAGCAACTGGGTGACCTTGGTTGTTTTGGCCCGACAGTGCCTCCGCAATATGGCGGTGGCGGACTTGATTATATCAGCTATGGCCTTATGATGCAGGAATTGGAGCGAGGCGACAGTGGAGTGCGCTCAACTGCGTCTGTGCAAGGCAGTCTGGTAATGTTCCCAATCTATCAATATGGCAATGAAGAGCAACGGAATAAATATTTACCGAAGCTTGCCAGTGGTGAATGGCTTGGATGCTTTGGATTGACGGAACCAAACCATGGCAGTGATCCGGGAGGAATGCTTACCAATTATAAAGAAGAAGGTGAGCATGTGATATTGAACGGGGCAAAAATGTGGATCAGCAATGCACCTTTCTCACAGGTTGCTGTAGTGTGGGCGAAAGATGAGGCGGGTGAGATACGTGGCTTGATAGTGGAAAGAGGAATGGAAGGTTTCAGTACACCCACAACTCATGGTAAGTGGAGTTTGCGTGCCAGTGCAACAGGTGAATTAGTTTTTGATAATGTGAAAGTTCCTAAAGAAAATATCTTACCAAATGTAAAAGGTTTAAAAGGGCCATTGGGTTGTTTAACAAAAGCACGCTATGGAATTGCATGGGGAGCAATTGGAGCAGCCATGGATTGTTATGATATTGCTTTGACGTATAGTAAAGAAAGAGTACAGTTTGGAAAACCAATTGGTGCCTTTCAACTGCAACAAAAAAAATTAGCAGAAATGGTTACCGAGATCACCAAAGCACAATTATTAAATTGGAGACTTGGTGTATTGATGAATGAAGGAAAAGTTACCCCGCAACAGGTAAGCATGGCAAAAAGAAATGGATGTGAAGTTGCTGCCAACATTGCAAGGGATGCACGCCAGATGCTGGGCGGAATGGGCATTACCGGTGAATATCCTGTTATGCGACACATGATGAACCTGGAAAGTGTTATCACTTATGAAGGTACACACGATATTCATTTGCTAATTACAGGTATGGATGTTACAGGTTTGAATGCGTTCAAGTAATTTTAAATCAGAATATTGATAAGTAGGTAACATTAGGATCGTTGCGAAGGCATGTAAGTTTCATCATTGTATATTTAATGCTTATTGTAACCTCATATGCCATAATTCAAAATTCAGCATTCAACATTCAAAATAAATCCTCATGGAATTAAGGAACATCGCAGTCATTGGCGCAGGCACTATGGGAAATGGTATTGCTCATGTGTTTGCACAATCACACTTTGCCGTTACGATAGTTGATGTGAATGCTTCTCAATTACAAAGAGCGATGGCCACTATTTCAAAGAACCTTGACCGGCAGATCGCAAAAGGAACTATAACGGAGGAGGATAAAAGACGTACGATCGGTAATATAATCCTTCAACCAAATATTTCCGAAGGAGTAAAAAATGCTGAGCTCGTTATTGAGGCGGCAACAGAAAATATAAATTTAAAGCTGGAGATCTTCCGGCAACTTGATATTGATGCACCAGCAACTTGTATCCTTGCTACAAATACATCCTCTATCTCTATCACCAAAATAGCAGCGATCACAAAGCGCCCGGAAAATGTAATAGGTATGCATTTCATGAACCCGGTTCCGGTGATGAAACTTGTTGAGATCATCAATGGCTATGCTACTAAAAAAGAAGTAACAGAAACCATCATCGCTATAAGTAAAAGATTAGGCAAAGTACCATGTGCAGTTAACGATTACCCCGGATTCATTGCAAATCGCATTCTGATGCCAATGATCAATGAGGCCATCTATGCTCTCTATGAAAGCGTGGCAGGCGTTGAAGAAATTGATACCGTTATGAAATTGGGAATGGCTCATCCGATGGGACCATTACAACTTGCAGATTTTATCGGTTTGGATGTTTGCTTAAGTATTTTAAAGGTCTTGCATGATGGTTTTGGAAACCCTAAATATGCACCATGCCCTTTATTGGTAAACATGGTTATGGCCGATAAATTCGGGGTGAAGAACGGTGAAGGATTTTATATTTATGCCGCCGGAAGCAAAGAACTTGTGGTTAGCCATAGGTTCAGGAACTAGCAAACCCTTACATGAAACAATATGATATTGTCATTGCTGTTGCAGGCCCGACAGGCCTGATGGCTGCAAACCAATTGGCCAAATTCAGCATTAACTTTTGCATATTGGATAGTAACCCCGGACCAACAGAGCAATCCCGTGCAATCGTGGTAACTGCCCGCAGTATGGAAATTTACCAGCAAATGGGAATTAGCCAGGTTGCGATCGATGAAGGAAGATTCATTACAGAATTAGCAATATTTATTAAAGGAAAGGAAAGAGTATCTGCGGTGATCGGCGAATTCGGTAAAGGAAAAACTGATTTCTCTTACATGCTTGCATTCGAACAAAGCAAGAATGAAAAGTTGTTGGATAAAACCCTGCAAACTTTTAATAAGGAAGTTCCCTGGAATACTGAATTGCTCAACATCATACAACAGGAAAACAATTTAGAGTTAGAGGTCAAACATTTGGGAGAAGGTCATCAATCAACTGAGAAGATCAATACCCGTTATCCTATTGGTTGCGATGGCGCAAAAAGTTTAGCCCGGCAATTACTCAATTTTAGTTTTGAAGGTGGCACTACATTTTACTGCAGGTGACGGGCTGCCTTATATTTTGGTAGACCAGCAAGATGATAAGCAAAGTGTTTATAAATTACTCCCCGAACCTTCTTTTCATTTGCTGATGAACGGTGATGTTAAGGTGAAAATAAATTCCACGGAAACAATCAAAGTAATTAACCCTGGGATAACTGAATGGAAAAGAACAGGAGTAGAAAAACCAATTTATATTTTAACCAGGCCGGATAATTATATTGCATTGATAGCCGATCAGCTAGATCAAAATGAATTGAATCTATATTTGCAAAACCATTGCCACTTCAATTGATATATGAATGAACTGAAATTACAGCCAAAGCTATTTATGTTGCTGCTCGGTTGCAAACCAAATGGACGGAATACAGAACAGCACGACACTTTATTTGCGATCGGATCATCATTAAAAGATGTGGTACCACAGATCCTGGGTTTTTGGCCTGATGCGGGCAAGATCCACATTGATGGATGGCGTGAAGTAAAAAATGTAGGTGGATATATTGTTACAGTTACCGGTATTACTGATGAAAAAATTACCGATAATGGTAAATTATTTTTCATAAACCTGGGCGGTTATAAACAAAATGAGTTCGACGAATTTCATTATAAGTTGCTGACCGTTGCTTTAAATAAATCGGATGCGATTCATCGATCTAAACAAACAGCATTTTACAAGCATACCGGATTCAAAGGAGCTGAATCCCATATTGATGATAAATATGGAGTAGATGTTGATGATATTTATGAGATCAGTGATATTCTTCCTAAAGAAACAAAGAGCCAGTTTAAAATTAATATAGAAAAGAAAATTAACGAAGATGCTGAGGATGAGATCCATCTTGGATACTTTAAGCTGAATGATCTTTAATCAGGTATAAATCAGGACACAAACTCATACCATGGCAATAAAGGATAAAAAAATAGACGCCTATATCGCAAAATCTGCTGATTTTGCAAAGCCTATCCTGGAGCATATCAGGGAACTGGTTCATAAAACCTGTCCCGATGTTGAAGAAAAAATGAAATGGAGTTTTCCTCACTTCGATTATAAAGGAGAAATGATGTGCAGCATGGCAGCATTCAAGGAACATGCAGTAATGGGCTTTTGGAAAGCTTCTCTTATGAAAGATGCAGCGTTGCTGGAAATGGCAAGATCAGAAATAGCCATGGGCCACCTCGGACGCATATCGTCTATTAAAGATCTGCCATCTGATAAAAAAGTAACAGGCTGGATCAGGCAAGCGATGACCTTGACCGATAAAGGTATCAAGCTTGCAGGGAAGTCAAAATCCGGGGAGAAAAAGGAACTTATAATTCCCGACTATTTTTCGAAAGCACTTAACAAAAATAAAGCAGCAGTCAAAAATTTTGAAGGATTTTCCTACTCGAATAAAAAAGATTACGTTGAGTGGATAACCGGAAATAAGACCCAAGAAATAAGGAATAAAAATATTGCAACAGCCATTGAATGGATAGCAGAGGGGAAACCAAGGCATTGGAAATACCAGAAGTGATCATTTTATTTTTGCCACAAGTCTGTAAGAGTGATCTATCATTTCAAGCAGCTGTTTTTTGCCATGCCCGCTAACTATAACGGTATTCCAGTGTTTTTTATTCATGTGATACCCTGGTAATACAGAGTAGGGGAATTCATCTCTTAATTCAATTGCTCTTGCAGGATCACACTTCACATTAAATTGTAGGGGTGAACTGCTCAATGACACCAGCAAAAAGATCTTATTTTTTACTTTAAATACAAGTGTATCCGGACCGAAAGGAAACCCTTCCGCCACGTTTGGCATTTTAAGCACATGGTCCCTGATGTCTTCTGCGTTCATTCAAGTTTATAAGCCGTAAAGATACTAACCTAAAAAAAATGCCTGCCCATTACGGAGCAGGCATCTGATCTAAAAAAAAATTATCTTAAGATTGTAAGGTCCGTTTTTACTGTTTGTACCTTATCTGTAATCAGCAGGTATTCGATCACTGCATAATAAGTGCCGTCTGGCATCGATTTGCCTTTATATCTGCCATCCCATGTGTTCCGGTAATTTTTAGATTCATAAACTGTATTACCATACCTGTTGAAAATATGAACCGTAACATTTTTCAGGCAATCAAATTTATCATATACCTGCCATGTATCATTTATGCCATCACCATTAGGGGTAAATGCATTTTTTACAGTGATACAATAAGGTATAACCTCAACCAGAACATCATCACTAGCTATACAACCAAAGCTATTGGTAGCCGTTAGTGTATATATTGTTGTTCCGGCGGGTTGTACAATTGGTGTAAGTGTGTTCGTTGCTGATAGCCCTGTAATCGGCGACCACATTATATTGGTTACAGGCTCTAAAGATGAACCTGATATTTGTCCTTGTTCACCGGAGAAGAACTGGAGGTCAGGCCCGGCACTAATTTTGAAAGGGGGGTTTAGTGTAACAATAACATCCGTTGATGAGATACAACCGAGCGAATCCCGTGTTGATACAGTGAAGGTTCCGGCATTTAAAACAGTGAACGCATTTGAGGCCTGGTATACTCCCGGGTTTGTACTAATGCTGTATTCTATAGGTAAGATGCCGCTGGTATTCGTTGCAGTTATAGTTGCGGTTTGAGTACATGCAACCTGTATGAAGTTAGCGCTTGTTGTTACTGTATCTACCAGCAAGGTAACTTCTGCAGTGTCTGTACAACCTGTTGCATTGGCCCCGATCAGCTGATAAATGCCACTTACATTTACCGCTGCTGGATTAGCAACTGCTATTCCACCAAATAACCAGGATATTGTGAGCCCGGTCGTATTGTAGATTGGTGTAAGGTCAACTGTTGCGCCTGAACAAATGGTAATTGTGCTATCTGCAGCAAGCACGGGTTTAGGACTTACAGTAACGAGGGTTGTGTCCGAACAAGTTGTGCCGTTTGGTGCAGTTGCAGTAACTGTGTAAACGTATACACCTGGTTGATGAGGTGCCGTAACACCAGTTGGATTTTGATCAACAGACGTAAAACAATTTGGCCCGGACCACAAATATGTTCCACTTGTAACAGTTGACGCAGTAAGGTTAAGTAGACCGTCTGAACATACAGGTCCTGAATTACCAGCATTTAATGTACAAACGATATTACAATTGCTGGAACCTGTTCCACCTGTCTGCTGATAAGTTATTGCTCCCGGCTGATTGCTGAAATTTGTTACAAGAAACAGGTAATATTCCCCTGCTGTTGCAGCTGGTATATCTGCAACTTCAATTGCTGCCGGAAGGTAACTACAGTCAACTATATTTGCAGCAGATATACCTGTACAGGTAGCACTTAAGTTTGCGAATGGTCCCCAAACAATGAAATCCACATCAAGGGGATTACCGGTAGTGCTTGTTTGTGAAATGGTAATTGAGATTGAACCTGAATTTTGAATTTGCAGGTAATAATAAGTTGGATTCGGCACAGTACCCAAACATCCAAAAGTAGGATCCGTTCCACCTCCGGTTGTACTTGGTATACCTGTAATATTCGGAACGGTGCTTGGGATAACACTTGTACAAAATGATTGAGCTGTCTGGCAACTCGCTGCCGGCGGTGGTGGTGGCGGTACCTGGGCACAAATCCCAAATGTTCCATTAGCATCCCCTCCGTATTCCCAGAACCTGACCCATAAAATGCTACCGGGAACAAGCCCTGAGGTTGATATGTGAGGCATAAAGCCGTTTACGCTATTATCATCATCGCATGCTATTAAAGACAATGCTGTGCAATCGCCGCTATAAACCGCCATACCGCCATCGGTTATAAATCCTGTTTGCCCATCCAGCACAATTGAACCGGAGCAAGGCACGATTAGCTTGAACCATACATCTCCACCCTGGTAATTTGCACAACCCGGAGCAGGAACACCTTGCGTATTTGTTGATGATTCATTGGTAAAGGTTTGATAATTGCAAGATCCGTTTTCCGGAACAATCAATTCGATTGCATTACATGGGTCGTCGTTTATCGGTGGAGGTGGAGGTGTCCCTACACAAATTGTAAAATTCGCCCCGTTTGCAGCAGTGCTTACGGTCCACACACGAACATAATATGTCTGGCCGATCGTAAGCCCATTCACAGTAAAGTTATTTGGATCAGAGCATTGTACCTGTACCAGGCTTCCACATCCGCCACTATATAATGCCATCGCCATATCGGTAACTATACCGGTTACATTTGTAAGGGAAACACTATGAATTGGGCTGGTGGCAACAAAGGAATACCATACATCATCATTCGTTCCTGCAGCAGCACAAGTTGCCGCGGGAGCTGTTGATGGCGTTCCTGAAACTGTTGTGCCGTTTGCGCTTGAAGCACATAACTGGTCAGGATTGGCAGTTAAGCTTACGGCTGCTATACATTCATCATTTGCAGGTGGAGGTGGCGGCACCGTTACACATATCCCAAACGTTCCATTATTATTATTCTGGTATTCCCAAAACCTGACCCAGATAGTACTTCCGGGAGTAAGGCCGGTTCTATATATATAGGACATTAATCCATTTGGGCTGTCATCATCATCACATTCTATTAATACGAGGTTATTACAGTCCCCGCTATATATCGCCATTCCACCATCAGTTATTACACCTTCCTGAGAATCAAATATCAATGCTCCCCCAGCCGGAACAACAACCTGGAACCAAACATCACTTCCAAGATATTGCGCACAACCAGGATCAGGTACACCGACTGAAGCAGTTGCCAGGGCATTGGTAAACGTTTGGTAAGTACAGGTAGGGTTCACCGTAAGTGTGATCGCCGCACATGGCTCATCATTTGCTGGCTGAGCAAAAGAATTTATTCCGCAAACTATCATAGCAACAAATAATATCACTTGCCTGCTGATCTTCTTAAGCCTTCCTGAAAACATTATAACTGCATTCATGTTTATTGTTTTATTTTCTATTTGAAAGTATATGGCTGTATTAAAAAATACCCGGTCATTTACCCGGGCTGTGATTAATTTCCTTTCTTATTTTTAAAACCAAATTGAAGTCCTACCTCGTGAGCCCCGGTACCACCAGCATAAACACTGATCGGTGCTCTGTAATAATCGTAGGAGTAGGCTATCCTTACACGCTGTAATATGCTAAATCCAGCCTG
>JBDSDG010000289.1:0-54902 GCA_039920685.1 Ferruginibacter sp. | reverse complement strand
CCCGGGAACGGTACTTCGCCAACTATAACCTTTCTCCCTGATAGGAAGCTTACCGTTGCTCATGTAAAAAATAGTGTCAAAACGATCAGCGTACATAACATTATAACCTGGTAAGGATCCCATGTTTAGTGCATTGTAAAAACTGGTGAAATTAGTTGCCTTATTCATCCTGTACCATTCTTCCAGCGCACGTATCTCAAAAAATGCAGCGGTCCTTATTGCAAAGGTTCCTTTTAAAGTGATAACAGCCGGTCCATATTTGCTCCAGTATACTTTTCGCTTTACCGTTATCGGCATGCCGAGGATCTTAACATGAAGCCTGACTACTTTTTCTTCCATCGTTAGCCATTCATTGTCAAACCTGTATCTTAATTTATTAGCCGGATCGATGTCAAGTTGGTATACATCCAATTTATCAGGATAGTTAACCGTATGCGCCCATGCAAGGTTCTCATTACATCCCAGTAAAATACCGGGAGCACAAGGGAATAGTGCGCCGATGATATTCCATCCCTGGTTGCTGTGAAGATGCGCTTCATACCAGCTAACGGGACCGTCTAAAGGCTGGTGAGCATTGATATTTAAATAAGTATTTCCATCAAGTGTTTTTTTTGAATTGAATGCATATGCATTACTGCCACCGGGTTTGTAATCATTCAACAATGGTATGCGGCCACTATAGATCTGCGTAAGCGCCCAGTCAGTGCCACTTGATACTGCCAGCTGCAGAATGGAGTAAGCTATCATATCCTGCGGTGTAAGAGGCAACAGTTTTTTCACCAATACCTCTTCCGGGTAACTTCTTGCATATGCATTGAAGCCGTCACAATATCCCTGCAGTACTTTTTTGTAATCAGCAGATATATCTGTATCATATTTTTCATTGGCAGTTTGCTGGCAGCGCAGCAGGTATGCTATATAGTCAATGGTTGCACCTTTTTTTCCTTTATAATAACCGAGCATCGACTTGCCGGAAAGAAACCCGAGTTGTATTGTTTTAAAATCGTCTTCAGCGTGAGCGTACGCAAGTCCGTATGCAACTTCAGGGTCGCTTTCAGCAAAAATGTGTGGCACACCAAAGCTATCACGGACTATATCAATTGCAGCAGGGTCGATCTTTTGAGTATTACCGTCCTTACATAACAATATCAGGACTATGGATATAAATATGCGTATCATAATAATTCGGTGCTTAAATGTAATATTAAAAATAGATAGTGACTAAAAGTGCAGGCTTGGATAATACATAAAAAAGTATGCCGTTTGCTTGTTAGTATGAAAACAATGCATTTACTTTGTATTTCAAAGTACTTTTATGAGTGAGCAACATCAATCACTGCAAGAACTTCAACACATTAAACAAATGATGGAACGCAGCAGTCGTTTCATAAGCCTGAGTGGCTTGAGTGGGGTTATGGCCGGACTGTGTGCATTAACTGGTGCTTATTTCGCCTATGACGTTATTCATCGCAGCGATGGCACAAGTGAGGGCCGGGTGTATAACCGAAACTATGATGAGCTTACGATCCATGAGTTTATGGGAAATAAGCTTTTCAACATTGCGATCTATACTTTTATAGCTGCGTTTTTACTGGCTTTTTTATTTACTTATTTGCGAAGTAAAAAACATGGAGTAGCGATCTGGGGAAGTACTTCAAAGCGATTGCTTATAGCTGTTGCCGTACCCATGATCGCTGGGGGATTCTATTTACTTCGTGAGATCCAGGTAGCAAACTATGGTTTGATCGCTCCAGGTTCTTTAATATTCTATGGGCTCGCTTTGGTCAATGCCAGTAAATATACCTTCGGAGAGGTAAAGTATCTTGGTTACTTCCAGATTCTTTTGGGAATAATCAGTTGCTGGATGCCCGGATATGGATTATATTTTTGGGCACTCGGGTTTGGAGTGTTGCATATCCTATACGGAATTTTAATGTGGTATAGACATGAAAGGACAAGCCAGGAATTGACTAACTAAAAATTTCTGCCTGCAGGCAGAGTGGAGGAATGAATAACCCAATAGAAAATTTAAATAAGATCTTTGATAGTCGCATCCGCCTGGGTATCATGAGCGCACTGATGGTGAACGAGGAAGTAAATTTCAATGAATTAAAAGAGCTTCTCAACATTACTGATGGCAACCTGGCCAGCCATATCAAGGCATTGGAAGAAAATGGAGCGGTTAAGGTACATAAAGGTTTTATTGGAAGGAAAACCAACACCACCTATTCAGTTACCAAAGCAGGGGAGAAAGCTTTTAAATCACACATAGAAGCATTGGAAAAAATGATCCGGATGAATAAATAATTTTTTTTTGTGTTTACACTTTGAAAAACAAAGTACTTTTAATGAGTGGATATACATCATATGGAATTGCATTAAGATTGTGGATATTCACGGCCACATTATTTGCGACCGGATTATGTTGTTACCTTGGCTATACCAGTTCAATGAATCCCACTGAATTTTTATTTGCCTGGGCCATCACAACTTCTTTAAGCCTTCCTGCTTTCATTTTCCTGGTGATCGTGATACCTGGGATCAATAAGATCAATGCTGGTTTTCAGAAAAAAATATCCAGGCTACTAATTGCACAGGCATTTGTTACATTCTGTTATGGACTGTGTGCCGCGTCACTGGATATGAATGTTCTGGAGGTAAGTCACGATACATGGTACCGATCTATTTTTACTGCTGCTGTAGTTTTCTTAATGCTTTTTTCTGCAGCTTTTATAGCATCATTGATTTTGATAAGGATAATAGCAATTTATTTTTCCGGAAATAATTCAGATCCATCTTTTAATGCAGTTGCACTCTCAATATTTCAAATACACAAAAACAATTCAACAATGGAAAATTTTAGCGCCGTTGACCAACCTGGCCAACAAACACAATCCAATAAGTTATTGATCAAAGGACTAGTTACCGGGGGATTGATCCTGCTTATGCTGATCCCCACCATTTTCATCAATAACCTGATCGTCGAAAGAGAGGCCCGTCAAAAGGAAGTAGTAAAAGAAGTTAGTAGCAAATGGGCAACTTCACAAACCGTATCAGGGCCTTTTATTGTTGTGCCTTATGCTGAAGATGGCGTGAATAGTGAAGGCAAACCGGTGGTCATAAAAAAGCAGCTTATCCTATTGCCTGCCCACCTGGAAGTGACGGGAAACATGTTTCCTGAAAACAGGCCGCGTTCTATTTACAAAGTACTACTATATAAGAGCCATTTAAATTTCAAAGGCACATTTAAGCCTACCTGGCCTGCGGATATAAATATAGTAAACGTAGATCTTACCAACGCAAAGGTTTGCTTCAGCTTATCAGACTTTAAAGGAATTGAAGAAGAGATATACATCAACTTCAATGGACAAAAGCTTTTGCTTGCACCCGGATTACCAATAACTGAAAATGACAACACAGGTTTATCTGTTCCGGTAAGTTTAAGCATGGAATTGATCAAGGCAGGTTTTGCATTCGACATGCAGGTGAAATTAAAAGGCAGTGAAAAACTGCATTTCCTGCCTTTAAGTGCCAATAGCAGTTTCGCAATAAATTCTGTATGGCCAAATCCTTCGTTTGATGGAAATGTGTTACCTAATGACCGGACCGTAAACGAAAAAGGATTTTCGGCAAAATGGAATTTTAACCAGGCCAATCTTCCATTTGGAACTGTTATAAAGGCCGGATCCTTCAACAGGTCAAGCCTTGCATTTGGAATAAGTATGGCTCAGCCCGCTGATCAATACGATAAAACCATGAGGAGCGTAAAATATGCCATACTGTTCATCGGTTTAACATTCGCTTTATTTTTTATTGTGGAGATAATGCAGAAAATACCGTTTCATCCTGTTCAATATGTATTGGTTGGCCTCGCATTGGTGATCTTTTTTACGCTTTTATTATCCTTCAGTGAATACCTGGTGTTTGACCAGGCATATTTAATTGCAGCTTCAGCAACCATATTACTGATTACATTCTATGCAAAGGGCCATTTTAAAAGTTGGCAGACTGCAGGTGTATTTGCTGCGGTACTCAGTTGCCTTTACGGCTTCATATTTATTTTGATAAGGCTGGAGGATACAGCATTGATCGTAGGAAGCATAGGGTTATTTATGGTATTGGCTATTGTTATGTATGTGAGTAGAAAGATCAATTGGTATGGTAGCAATTCAATTTCACTAAGCGTTCAATAAATAAAAAAAATATCATGAAAACTTCATCAGTCCTAAATTACCTGGCAGCTCTAATAATTGTATCAGTAGTGATGCTATTATTGTATACAGTTATGCAGCAAAGCTATCGTACAGGGCTAAACGATCCTCAAATCCAAATCGCAAGGGACATTAGCTTTAAACTCAGTCAGGGCCAGTCTGCCCATTCATTGCTTGGTGATGATACCATTGATGCAGCAAAAAGTCTTTCGCCATTCATTGTGCTTTATGATCTTAGTGGAAGGGCTCTTTTGTCTAATGGAGTGTTGGCAGGTAAATTGCCTCAATTGCCCCTTGGTGTATTTGAAACTGCCAGGTCAAACGATGAACATGATGTTTCATGGCAGCCGAAGAAAGGGGTAAGAATTGCGATGGTGATTGAAAAATCGAATGCTTTACCAATAGGTTTTGTGGCCGTTGGCCGCTCCATGCGGGAAGTTGAAAATAGAACAGCGAATATGCGTTCGATGGTTTTAATTGCATGGATCATATGTGTTAGCATTATCCTTACTACATGGCTTCTTCATAATTTTAGTAACCGTAAAAAAAGATTGAAAATTAGTTAACAGTTTAAATAAGTTTATGGCAAGATTAACCAGGTCATTTGTATATGCCTTCAATGGGATATGGCTATGCATTTTTAAAGAGGCAAATTTCAAGATCCATATTTTGGTCAGTGTTATCGCAATAATAATGGGTGCCATATTCAACATTAGTAATATAGAATGGGTCATCATTATAGGATGTATTGTATTCGTATTATCCATGGAAATGATCAACACGGCGATCGAACAACTATGCAACGTTGTTCATAAAGAAGAACATCCCGGTATAAAAGCAACTAAGGACATTGCGGCGGGCGCTGTCCTGGTGAGCGCCTTTGGTGCATTTTTGACCGGCTCCATAATTTTTTTTCCGAAAATATTATCATTCATTCAAACAACCTGATTAGCATGAGATCATTTAACAGGCTCCTGGCCATTTTTTTTATGTTTATTGCAGCTTTAATTGCTGCAAGGATAATTTACTCCGGCAGTATCCGGTATATTTTTATGAGCTGGAATATATTCCTGGGTTGGATCCCATATGTGCTCAGCTGTTTTTTTGTTGATTATATCAATAAGGCAAAGTGGAAACAGCTGATCTTATTTTTTACATGGATGCTCTTTTTCCCGAATGCCTTGTATATAGTCACAGACCTTATTCACCTGGATGAAAGTACCAATGTTCCACTTTGGTTTGATGCGATCTTAATTTTTGCATCATCTTTCGTTGGCCTAATGATGGCATTCGTTTCCCTGAGGAAACTGGAATTTATGTTAGCAGGCATTTTTAAAAAAAGAACAGTAAACTATTTGATCCCGGTTTTTATTTTCCTCGGATCATTTGGAGTTTATTTAGGTAGATTTCAAAGATGGAACAGCTGGGATATTTTACATGCTCCCTTCTCACTCGCATTAGATATTGCAGGTTATATTATCTCACCGGTTGATAATATTAAAACGTGGGCTATCATCATCATCTTAACAGCATTGTATTCGCTTTTATATTTTTTTATAAAAGTACTGCCGGTAGCATTTGCTGACAAAAAGTAAAAGGGAAAAAAGGCCGGGAAGGCGTAAACCTTCCCGGTAAAAATTAGAAGTCTAAACCCAAAGCCAGATACATGACAGGCCTTCCCTTAAAAAATCCACTCATTGGCCAACCAACATCATACTTCAGGAAATATCCAAGCAATGTGCTTCGTGCACCAAATCCGTATCCACCGGCAAAAGGCCCTACTCCGCCAGCCTTGGTTTTCACGGTTACATTATCTGTATGGTAAGAAACTGTAGGCCGTTTTAATTTATCATATCCGCCATTCCATGCGCTGCCAAGATCTATGAACTGGATCAGCTGGAAGTTTCGCAGAAATGCATTGTTCACGGTCCTGTCGAAGAAAGTTGACATAACCGGCAACCTCAATTCACTGTTAATGACAACCGAGTTATTTCCATTTGCAACATTCTGTATGTAGCCTCTCATATTTACAGCAAGACTTTGAAATGCATAATCCTGGTCATTGTCAGGCTGGTTGGCTGTATTAAAATAGCGTTCCCTTACCAGGTTTTGATTGTTATCTCTTTTTTCATTGCTGCCAAACATCAGCCAGCCATCAACACCACCCAGGTAATAAATAAATTTCTGGTTGCCCCAGCTGAAATCACCGGCTGCTCTCACTGCCCAGATAAAGTCGCGGTGAATTGGATAATAATATCTTGCATCAAATCCAAAATTGAAAGTGGTAGGTCCTTCACGTTTTGGACCTGTAAGTTGCCTGTTCCAGTCAAAGAATGCTTTATATCTTAAGCCATTCCAAATATTCATATTCGGATTCAAACTGTTATCATACACGTATTCAAAATGAGTAACCGAATATTTTTTCTGGTTATTCTCAAAGATCTCATTAGGAAAATTAGGGTCGTTTGAAATTACAACGTTATCGGAACGAAGACCGGTTGACAAACGAACACTTTTTGTAGCATCAAAAGGATAAGCAACATTTACCTGGTATAAATTGGTGAACACTTTTCCAGGACTGGCAAAGGGATGAATAGGATTTCCTGATACATCTGTGGGAAGGATATCAACGCTTTGTGTATTGCGATAATAAGACAGGCCCCAATCAATACGCCGCTTATAATTTTGATAGCTCACATACCATTCGTTGTCTTTCAGGTTTGTACTTATTTTAAATGCGCCCAGTATTTTAATATCTTCAAGTAGATCAGATGTACCAAGACTGATGAGTCCATTCAAAGGTGTGCCACTGTTAAGCATGATCGGCCCTGATCCACCTGCGTACGCCTGGTAGCGGTTTATCAGCACAGCATTATTAAAGCCTACGGATCCAAAATCTCCTGAGAATTTAAGAGGCCTGTACCGGAATAATTTTGCAGATCGCAAAACTGATTCGCTTACTTCAACGGATTCTGTTGCAGTTGGTTCTGCAATAGTCACTGAGCTACTGTCTTTTTTTTGCAGATCTATATCGTTTTGAAAAAAATCTTCCTGGCGTTTTATCGTATCCGTTGGATTAACATTGGAATTATTCACTTTAGTAAGCCGGCTTTCCCTCATTAATTTTTTCATGTACTCCGTCGGCGGAACTGAAATGTTTCTTTGCCTCAGCGTATTTTCATCGATCTTTAATTTATAAAGAACCTTCTCATCGCTTTGACGGGTGACTTCGCTCACCTGGTTATTTTCACCTGCGATTCTTGTTTCTCCAAGTGTACTTTGATAATTGCTCAATGGAAAAGTATAAGCAGAATCCTGTGATACAGAAACAACAGCTATGGAATCAACATCAGTTTTGTTATATGCCCTCAAAGCACTGTCGATATCCTTTACAGAAGGGTTTCGCAGTATATCATCCCCTATCAGTACAAGCGTGTCCAACCCGGCCTTTTCAGTTGTAAAAAATCCTGCATAACGGTTACCTACACCATTTTCGTCACTTACAAATGTGAAATGGTTTACATTATATTGTGTAGGGAATCTTGCATTGCCATATTTTAAATTTGACAGCTGGGATATCTGGTTCAATTCCGGCTTGTCGCCAAAATCTGTTATCAGGAAAATGTTGTACCTGTTATCACTGGGTAAAATGGTATCCGCGGTTTTTGCCTCTGCCGAAGGCCTGTTGCTGGAATAGATGATCCCGGTTTTATTTGGAAATGAGACAAAAGAAGGATCCAGGTCATCAAACACATCATTGGTGATCTGCTGGGCTTTTTCTTTTTCAATGTTGTAAGTATAAATATCCGTGTGGCCATTCTTTACTGCCGAGATCAACAACGTCCTGCTATCAAGCATGTATTTAATATCCTGCACCTGGTCAAAATCTGCAGTAAGGTCGATCTTATATTGCTTTATCCTCGTGATAATATCATATACAAAAAGCTTTAGCCTGCCTTCCTGCACATATACCACGGAAACCCTTGTTCCCTTTGGATCCCATGCCATCAACGGATAATTGGGATTCACCTGGTTCTGATATGTTCTTATCCCGTATTTTAAGAGCGTTTTATTTTCGTAATCTTCGTTCAGTATCACTCTCACGATCCCTTTTTTAAATTGGGTTACAACATAAGAATTATTGCGTTTGTTAGGATTTACATTGAACCGGTAATAATTCAGGCGCTTGCTTATATCAAATCCTTCAATGTAGCTTCCTTTCGGATAAGCTTTCCTGCGAGTAATGTCCTTATAATATTTATCTTCCTGGTATTCCATGAACTCGGTCAGCAGTTCCTTAAATTTCTTTTTTGTGATCTGGACACTTGCCTTATTCAGGTTTTTATAAACCCTGGCCAGGTATAGAAAATAGGTAACGTTTTCCTTCTTATATTTTTCCTCGATAAAGAACCAGAAAGCATGACCTGCAAGAAGTGGCTTGGCATAGGAGAAGGAGGAGAATCTGCTGTAATTGCCGCTTAATATCTCGCTTTTTAATTCATCATCAAGCTCTGTGCTCCAGTTTTCCCCGAGATATGCCACATAACCATCAGTAAGCCATTGCGGCAGGTCGAGTAAGGTCTGGTTACCGGCAACTTCTCCAATATCATCTCCAAATAAAACATTCTTTGTGATCACATCAGCTATTCCTTGCCTGATCTGTCTTCTAAGGTTTGCGTGGTTGGCATCAAAATAGATGACCATCTTATTATTTACCAAACGTGTAGTTCCACCGGTTGTTAACAGGTCAGATTCCAGTCCGATATTCGTCTGCTGCATATCAGCAAACTCATTGTATAAGATAATGTTTGCTCTTCTTTGAAGACTGTACTCGGCTGTGGCTTCAAGGTCTGGTAATTCTTTCTCAGCACTTTGGGCAACAAATTTTGCAAGTTCCTGGCCATTCTGATTAAAAAACACATTGAAATTCCTTGTCTGGTAAAACTGCCACTTGAACTTTTTAAACTGAACCCTGTTCTTACCAAATGTGACTGAGTTCACCTGGGCATTCGCTAAAAAACCTGAGAATATGACTAAAATTATTAAGATTATTCTGCTGAACTTTGCCATACTACGGAGTTGATATTGAGTATTAAAATTACTTGATTAGCGCTAATGAT
Organism: Ferruginibacter sp.; assembly: GCA_039920685.1. GTDB lineage: Bacteria > Bacteroidota > Bacteroidia > Chitinophagales > Chitinophagaceae > Ferruginibacter. Next base: position 45,571 of record JBDSDG010000289.1, on the reverse strand, counting down.
TAAAAACAATTTAAAATTAATGCATGTTGAAAATAAAATCATTTGAATTTAGTCCTGTACAGGAAAATACCTATATACTTTATAACCAGCTTAACGATTGCGCCATCATTGATCCCGGTTGTTATTTTGATGAGGAAAAGGATGAGCTATTGGCCTTTATAGAGAAGATGGATTTGAAGCCCCGGATGCTGCTTAATACCCATTGCCATTTAGATCATGTATTTGGAAATAAGTTCGTGGCAGAAAAATTCGGCCTTACGCTTCATCTCCACGAAAAGGAAACGCCGGTACTCGATTTTGCACCGGCAAGTGGCCTGATGTATAACCTGCCATTCAATAATTATAAAGGGGAATTCAACTTTTTATCAGGAGGGCAGGTATTGTCTTTGGGCGACGAAGAATTAAAAGTATTACTAACGCCGGGACACAGCCCGGGAAGTGTTGCATTTTATTGTGAAAAAGATTCGTTTGTTATCAGCGGAGATGCATTATTTAACAGGAGTATTGGCAGAACCGATCTGCCACTAGCCGATCATGATACACTGATAAAAAGTATCAGGGAGAATTTATTTGTATTGCCCGATCATACAATCGTTTACAGCGGCCACGGTCCAATAACTACCATAGGCGAAGAAAAACGAGAAAACCCTTTCTTAAATTAACCCCCAAGCCTCAAAATTCAAACTTTTAGAAAAATAACTATGATCTAAGAACTATTTCCTTTCCTGGCACAACTCCACCAAAACCCCATTTGTATTTTTAGGGTGAAGAAAGCATACCCATTTATTGTCGGCTCCCTCTTTAGGCTCAGTGTTTAATAAAACAAAACCCTCATCCGTCAGCCTTTTCATTTCTGCCCTGATATCCTCAACCTCAAAAGCAATATGATGGATGCCTTCACCTTTCTTTTCGATGAATTTTGCGATCACCCCATCAGCAGTTGCGCTTTCAACTAATTCTACTTTATTATCTCCCTGTAAAAAAAAAGCTGTGTTAACAAACTCTGAAGGCACAGATTCCGTTTTATAACAATGACTATTTAGCAGTTTTTGAAATAGCGGAACAGCATTTGCCAAATCTTTTACAGCAATGCCGATGTGTTCAATTTTAAGCATATTTTTTTATTAATTGAGGGTACGTTTACGAATTAGGGTAAAAACATCAATATGAAACACCAGGCAGCTAAAATAGAACCTTTTATAGTAAATTTGCTGTAAAACAATACTAATAAACAATTATATATCATGTTGAATTTGCCTATATATTTAGATAACAACGCCACTACCCAGATGGATCCAAGGGTGTTTGAAGCAATGACCCCGTATTTCCTTCAACATTTTGGGAATGCAGCAAGCCGGAACCATCCATTTGGCTGGCAGGCTGAAGAAGCAGTAGATTATGCACGGGAGCAGGTGGCCAAATTGATCGGGGCTGATCCAAAAGAAATTATTTTTACTTCCGGAGCTACTGAAGGTGATAACCTGGCCATAAAAGGTGTGTATGAAATGTATGCCAGCAAAGGAAATCATATTATAACGGCAACAACAGAACACAAAGCAGTTCTTGATACGTGTAAGCATATAGAAAAAATAGGTGGAGAAGTTACCTATCTGAAAGTAAGCGCCGATGGATTAATTGACCTGGTAGAATTAGAAGCCGCAATTAAGCCAACCACTATCCTGATCGCGATCATGTATGCAAATAATGAGATCGGTACGGTGATGCCCATTAAAGAGATCAGTGCGATTGCAAGAAAACACGGGGTCCTGGTTTTTACTGACGGAACCCAGGCAGTTGGCAAGATACCGGTTAATGTAAATAAAGATGGCATTGACCTGATGGCATTTACCGCACACAAAATGTACGGGCCAAAAGGTGTGGGAGCATTATATGTGCGGCGAAAAAATCCAAGGGTTAAGGTTACCGCGCAGATGGACGGTGGTGGACATGAAAGAGGAATGCGCAGTGGAACATTGAACGTTCCAGGAATAGTTGGTTTTGGAAAAGCCTGTGAATTGTGTATGCTTGAGATGGAGTCAGATACGAAAAGGATCAGCAAAATGAGGGACAAATTAGAATCCTCCTTATTGCTATTGGAAGAAGCTTACGTGAATGGCAGCAGGGAACATCGCCTGCCCCATGTGAGCAACATTTCCTTTAAGCATGTTGAAGGTGAAGGCCTGTTGATGGGATTTAATAAGAACATTGCATTAAGCTCAGGTTCTGCCTGCACATCTGCGTCTTTGGAGCCGAGTTATGTGCTAAAAGCATTAGGTTTGGGAGATGATCTTGCACATAGTTCATTGCGTTTTGGATTGGGAAGATTTACTAATGAAGATCAAATTGATTATACGATCAAGGCAATAAGTGAAACAGTTATGAAGTTAAGAGAAATGAGCCCGCTGTGGGAAATGTATAAAGAAGGTATAGATCTGAGCACGATAGAGTGGGCAGCACACTAATTATTCTGAATGCTACATGTTGAATTTGCAATTGATCAGATCAGCATTTCATTTAAAATTTTTAATTCAAAATTTAAAATAAATTAAAATGTCATATTCAGAAAAAGTTATTGATCATTACCAGAACCCAAAGAATGTGGGTACACTTGATAAGTCAAGCAAAAGTGTTGGGACCGGTTTAGTTGGTGCACCCGAATGTGGTGATGTTATGCGTTTGCAGATCGAGGTAGATCATTCAACGGGAATGATCACAGATGCAAAATTCAAAACCTTTGGTTGCGGTTCTGCAATTGCTTCTTCCTCTTTAGCTACAGAATGGCTGAAAGGAAAAAGTGTAGATGATGCATTAAAAATCGACAACATGGACATCGTTGAAGAGTTAAACCTTCCTCCGGTTAAGATCCATTGTAGTGTGTTGGCGGAAGATGCAATTAAAGCAGCTATTAACGATTACCGTGAGAAGAACGGAATGGAGAAAATAAAGTTTGAAGAAAGCGTAGTACATTAAATCAACTATAAGCTTTTAGCTATTAGCCATTAGCCAAACCCTGGCTTTCGCTTGCTAACAGCTAACAGCTAACAGCTCATATGGTAGCAACAGATAACAGCATATACATAAGCGATAAGGCAAAAACAAAGGTTCAGCAGTTAATGAACGATGCCGGCGTAAAAGAAGATCCGAATTACTTTCTTCGTGTAGGCGTAGTAGGTGGAGGATGTAGTGGATTAAGTTATAAGCTTGATTTTGACAATGAGGTTAAGTCAATGGACCAGGTGTTTGAAGATAAAGGCATAAAGATCGTCACTGACCTCAAAAGTTTTTTATACCTGGTAAATACAGAGTTGGAATTCAGCGATGGATTGAATGGTAAAGGCTTCTACTTCAATAATCCGAATGCAAGTAGAAGCTGTGGTTGTGGAGACAGCTTTGCTGTATAAATCTGGTATATCTTATTAAATAATGAAACCCTCCATATAGAGGGTTTTTTAGTTGGTGGAATTTAGGAATTTCTAACTTCCACAGGCGGTGTCGGTGGAGGTAAGTGGCCATATTTCTTTTCAAAATATTTCCTGTCAGCACCCCATGTGCTCAGTTTTATTTTTTGCTTTTTTCCATCCTTTCCGAGAATCACCACATCAGTTTCCTTTATTTTTATAACTGTTGCTTCAAATCCATTACCATTTACAATTGTTGTTATATCCTGCGTATAATCTTTACATGAGGCAGGTGGAGCAGGAGTTGCGGTTGGAGGTGCAGGGGGCAGGGGTGGAGCAGGCGGGACTGGTAATTGGTCGACAGCTGGAGGCGGTGGCGGGGCAACCGGGAACATTGGAGGTTCAGGTGGAGCCGGGGGGAGTGGTGGCAGTACAAATTCAACCGCGGTTGAGAATTGATCGTTTGAAATGCTTGTGTCTTGTGCATGTACAAATGTCCCGGCTACGGCCACACACGTAATGCAGATAAGGATCCTTTTTTTCATGACTATAATTTTTTACCACAGATGCAACAGTCATGAAAAATCCATAATCAATTATTTAGTTTGTTTACCGTTGATATGTAAAGGGTATTTCAGGAAGAAAAAATAAGAGGCTGTATTTTTAAATATAGGTGGCCAACGAAAGACCTCATTGTCGAAAAATATGAACGAGCTTTTACTGGAATTGTGGATATCAGCAGAATTAAGCATTGGTTCCCGGCTGCTATTAACCAGTATTTGCTCACCTTTTTCAGAATATAATTTTATAGTATTGGTAGAATTCCAATAGCGGTTGCTAAAATATAAGCTGTCAGCTCGCGGTATTGGTACTGCCAGGTATTTATTTGAATACTTATTGGGTTTCTCATTATCCTGTATCATTATCCCATTCATTGGAATAGATCTTTTAGCCAGGTAAAAAAGATTTTTTCCAGGATAAATTATATAAGTAACAGGTGTAGCCTGGTATTGAGATAAATATAATTTGTAATGGCCTTTAGCAGGAAGAAAATAAATAAGCTTTCCGCTACTGTTCTCTTTATTGACTTCATGCAATTGAAGAAAAGTATGGTCGGCACTTTCAACTGATACAATGGCTACTTTATTTTGGTTATTATCCTTTTGCTTGCTTGAATCAGTTCGATAGCTGATCATTAACGGGCGGGGAGTACCACAGTAAAAGTCTATCGGATACATATAATTTCCAAATGCAAGTTCATCGATAGTAGCAATACGGATACTGTCTGCACTATATTTTACATTATTCGCTAAAAACTGATCTGTAATAATAAAGGATGGCCTTGCTAATGGTAAATATTTTCCCTTTACTTTTTTAAAATCATTTTCAATATCAGCGATACTTTTTTGCTTAATATTTTTAAAGTGGTCGCTTTTCCTGAAATCCCATAGATTCCGCTGATCTTCCGGAATTAGTTTCTTCAGCATATCATTTAGCTGTGTGTTATGAAATATTTTGGTGGTATACATTTGCCAGGTGAATGTGAGGAGCTCGATGATCTTTTTTGTTCTTAATGATTCATTTTCAGCATACGCTTTTTGATTTGGCAGGTCAGTAAACAGCTCGTAAAATTGGCACAGGTATATAATATAAGCTTTCAGCTCGGTGATCCTGCTGTTAACTGTTATACCTGAGATTCCTATGTTCTCAGCCTCTTCAATATAATTTACAAAGCGCCCGAGTTCATCCTCATAAAAGGATGCTTTGTCAAGATTGGTATTTACATGCGTATCACTGAAATACCATTCCTTCAATAGTTTTTTAATTGCAGATCCGGCTTTGCCGAAATTATTAGTACAAAATTCATCCAGCAATTTATCTATTGAAACATACGGCTCATTGAGATATCTTAATATAAAATATTGTTGTACCCCTGACGCAAATTTTGATAATGATGTTTCAAAGTTCATTCCTTCGATCTTTAACGATCGCAGGAACTGAAGATCTTTATGATACTGGTACATATTAAAAAACGGTGCATCATAGTACCAAACACCAATATTTAAAAAATCATATTGGCTTATGTTGTTAAATTTCTTTGACCACCGTTGCATAAGTTCCGTACTCGTACTTACAGATTGAAACCCGGTTGGAACAACCATCACATGCACATTTGGCTCTATCTTCAAAGTAGGCGTATCTGCCCGTTCTGTATAAGCCAGAGTGCTCACACCTGCACGGCTATCCGCTAATTTGATCTTCCTGGCTGTTTTATTTGTTATGCTAAATACCTGGTCGGAGACTGTCTTAAACATGGCTTGGCATTCAATTGAATGGCAGTAATTCAAACCATCTCCTGCATCTACAGTATAATATTTTTTGAATGGCAGAAAGGTGGGCATTCTTTTATTATGCAGTCCAAATTCATTGACTATCCAGTCTGAGAACATGGCAACGCCCCTATCGTTCGTCGGATCCAGTTTTCCTTCCTCACTGTAATGCCTCTTGTCATTAACCGGTGCTAAGATCAATGTATCTTCTTCGATCTGTTTCTTATGAACGATATTGAACAATTCTCCAATGTGGCCATCGATCCTTAAATAATCACTTCCCATCCGGTTTCTTAAATACCATTTCTCCCAATCCTTTTCATTGTTCGATCCGTCATCAAGACCTTTTACCGGGAAGATCCCGCCACTTGCATTAAACATCCTTAGCTTAAAATATGGCTTATAAATGCGATTGAATTTTTTACCAGTAAAAAAAGAGATAGCAGATGGTATGATCGTCCATTCATCGCCCGGTAAATAAAAACGAAATCCCATTTCTCCCAGCCAGCTATACATCGCATACGAGATCCCTGTTGTAAATTTTGAGGAAATGCGAATAAAACTTTTACCATCAGTTTCAATCTTCCCCGTTTCATTTCCATTGTTAACAGCATTTGTATCCAGCAACAGGAAGATGCCTTTTACTACATTTTTTTTATATGGAATTACGGAAAAACGTTTTCCCGTTGAGCGTTTCAACAGATCTGCAAGATCCTCCGCCAATAGTTTCGTATCAAATTGTCCGAAATAATTTCCTTTTAGAAATGATGGCATTTCAACCGGGGAATAATAGATAGGAATTACTTGTTGCGCATATGAATGAAAAGAACCAAAACATAATAGAACAAATATGGATCTGAAAACTGATTTCACTTTATTACTGTAAATAAAAAGCGAAGAAAGATTTCTTCGCTTTTATAATTATTTCGCCTTGTTGATCATGGTTGCGCAAAACTATTCCTTGGACCACCACTTGCAAATACTGCCTGCATCCTGGTTTTTTGTCCTGCACTGAACATGAACATACATGCATCATCAGTATAATCCATATAATTCATGGTCATCTCTACTGGTGTACCGGAACATGTGCTCATGTGCGGATAAGCAGGACAGCCGTAATTGGCTGTATTATGTAAAGGTGTGTCTCCAACAAGGTCAGATCCACAATTCGCATCTCCCCAAATATGCCGAAGATTGAGCCAATGCCCTACCTCATGTGTTGCTGTCCTTCCTTTATGATAAGGAGCAGTTACAGTTCCTGTGCGGCCGAAGGCGTTGTCATCGATCACAACTCCATCTGTGGACGAACTGCCTCCCGGGACTTGAGCATAACCTAAAATGCCTCCTCCCATATTACAAACCCATAAATTTAATTTAGTGGTAGGACTGGTTGGATCTATACCACCGGTATTTACCTTTTTCATAGCATCGTTTGCTGACCATTTTGTTTTAGAGGTCGCTTTTCTTACCACCTGGTCTAATACAAAAGTTACCTGTACATCTCCTGCCCTCACTGCCTGGAAAATCGATGGTGTGCTACTGTAATCAGAATTCATCGCTTTAAAATCTTCATTCAAAACATCTATTTGAGATTGTATCTGTGTCTGTGAGATATTTTGAGCACCTGTTTTATAAAGTACATTCACCACTACCGGTATTTCAATAATGCCTCCGGCGATAAGGCGATTGTTTGACGGATGTTGTATATAACGGTTCGTAAATTGCTCAATCTGGTCCATGCGTTCAGCTAGGCTTGGATCCTGTTGCAGCTGTTCCAATAATACTTCCTGGGAAGCGCAATGGCGTAGGCCTGATGTTGTTTCTTCGGAAAGAGCCGGTTCTTCATTTACTGCACTTTTTTTACAACCTGTAGCCAGGATAAAACAGCCAGCCAACATCACTAGGATCTTTTTCATACATTAATTTTTAAAGATGGTGAATATAATGCTGTTAAGTTAAATTTTTTATGATGTATTTGAGCAGTTAGAGGCTATTTTTTTTTACAATTTTAGAAAAAAGGGCAAAAAAAGCCCCCCGTTTAAATCGGGGGACTGAATTGGTTTTGGTAAACAAGTGGGATAAGCTCTTGCCATTTTTAGGGGTGGATCCGTTAAAAATATTTTATCGTAGCCATGAGTGGTGTTCCTGCAGGTAGACAATTCTATGACAATGAGAGGTATTGATCTGCTGCATTTATGATAAAATTAATTTACTGACTGGCATATGAGCAACCTATTAGATTGTTAAATAGTAAATTGCAGCAATATTTGGAATATGTGGAGTATTTGTAAAAAAGACCTAAACCAGTTTTTCAGCAATCTTTCTGGTTACATAGCTATTGTCCTGTTTCTTATAATTAATGGGCTATTCCTTTTCGTACTTAACGATTCAAGCATTTTCGAATTCGGATATGCAAGCCTGGATAATTTCTTTGAATTAGCACCTTGGGTACTATTGTTTTTGATACCGGCGATCACCATGAGGGCGCTTTCTGAAGAATTCAGGGCCGGCACATTTGAGATCCTTCAAACAAAACCTTTAACACCCTGGCAGATCGTAACGGGAAAATACCTGTCAATTCTCATCATTGTTCTTTTTGTCATCATTCCCACTCTTATTTATGTTTTAACGATCAAGGCATTAAGTGTTTCGGGTATTGACAGTGGTGGTCTCATGGGCAGTTATACGGGCCTTTTTCTATTAGGTGCCGTATTTGCTGCCATTAGTCTTTATTGCAGCGGATTGACCAATAATGCAGTAGTTGCATTCCTGGTCAGTGCCTTTGCCTGCGTGGTACTTTACTTTGGCTTTAGCGCAATTAGTAGATTTCCTTTTTTCCAGGGTACAGCGGATTACTATTTGGAAATGATCGGGATAGACTTTCATTACAGGAGCATTAGCAGGGGTGTTTTGGATACCCGTGACCTGGTTTATTTTATCACTCTGATATTGCTTTTCTTATTGCTCACAACCAAAAACCTGCATAAAAAATAGTGGGCATTGTAAACAAAATATGGCGAAGTAAAATATGGTTGCTCATAGTGATCGTACTTATCGCATTTATCAATTGGTTGGCTTCCATTTATCATACGCGGCTGGATCTTACAAATGAAAATCGGTTTACTTTATCAACAGCAACAAAAAAAATGCTAACTGACCTGGATGATATCATTGAGGTTAAAGTTTTTCTCAAAGGTGATTTTCCCAGTGGATTTAAGAAACTTGCAGGTAGTACAGAGGAAATGCTCCAGGAGTTCAAAGAGGTGGCCGGCAATAAACTTCAATTCAGTTTTGTAAGTCCCGATGATGTGATGGAAAATACTTCGGTGAAGTGGGGAGATACGCTTGGGTCTATGGGATTATTCCCTATAAATTTAAAATCACAACTAAAATCCGGGGAGCAACAACAGCTGGTTTACCCGGTTGCGCTGGCGCGATACAAAGACAAAATTATTCCCATTAAGTTGTACAATGGCATTCCCAATATAGGTATAGGCCGGCGGGAGATTAACAGTGCGGAAGCGATGATGGAATACCAGTTGTCGGATGCATTGTATAAATTATCTGTTGATGAAAAACCAATGATCGCATATTCTACCGGTAACGGAGAGCCGCAAGTAGCAAGTTACATAACATATGACCTGTTTGAAAATGTTTTACGTCCAAACTATAATGTATTCTCATTCAACCTGAATACCCAGCCAGTAATTCCTGATACTTTTAAATTGTTATTGATCGTAAAGCCTACGCAGGCTTTCACAGAACCGGAAAAATTAAAGATCGACCAGTTTGTTATGCGAGGCGGAAAAATACTAATGTTCATTGATAAGCTTAATGCAGAAATGGATAGCTTGCGGGTAAGGAATGAAGTTGTTGCATATGACCGGGACCTTGCACTTGATGACCTGTTATTCCGGTATGGTGTTCGGATAAACAATGACCTGGTGATGGATCTGCAAAGTGATAAACTGCCCTTTGATGTAAATGGCAATGGCCAGTATGAATTTTTATCCTGGAATTATTTCCCGGTATTTGCGTCTGCTTCAAATCATGCGATCAATAAAAACCTTGGTTTCATTTCAGGAAAATTTGTAAACTCAATTGATACGGTTGAGGCAGAAGGAATAAAAAAAACAATTCTCCTGTTCTCTTCTCCTAATGCACGGGTCATATCCGCTCCTGCACTTATCAGTGGAAAGGAAAACGTGAATGCCCCCGAGGACGAAAAATTTAAAATTGCACACATCCCGGTAGCGGTTCTGCTTGAAGGAAAATTTTCTTCCTTGTTTAAAAACCGGCTTTCCGGATCTATGAAAGATAGCCTGGAGAGTTATGGAGAAGAATTTCTAACACAAAATATACGAACCAATAAAATGATCATTGTTTCTGATGGTGATGTGGTACTAAACAGTCTTGTAAAGAACGAGCCAATGCCAATGGGTACAAACCCTTTCACCTTCGGCTCACAATATGAATTCACGTTTGCAAATAAGGATTTCCTGCAGAATTGCTTTGATTACCTGGTTGATCAATCCGGATTGTCTGAAGCAAAATCGAAGGATTATACACTTCGTTTATTAGATACGAAAAAAACTGCTCAGCAAAAAACCATGTGGCAGGTAATAAATATCGTGGCACCAATCATGGCTGTTATTTTGTTTGGCTTTCTGTTTCAATTTGTCCGCAGGAAAAAATACACATCGGTTATAACACAAAAGAATTCATGAACACAACCCAACTTATTTATGTGGTTTTTAGTGGTGTTATAGTGGTAGCGCTTGCATTGGATCTTGGATTGCTCAGTAAAAAGAATTCGGTCATCAGCCTTAAGATGGCGTTGGTACAAACCATTTTCTGGGTATTGCTTTCACTTGCATTCTGTGCGTATATATGGTATGAGAGTGGTAAAACAAGTGCTATCCAATACATTTCCGCATACCTGCTGGAGTGGTCTCTTTCTATTGACAACATTTTTGTATTTATAATCATTTTTTCTTTTTTTAAGGTGCACGAGAATAACTATTCGCGGGTGTTGTTATTGGGCATCTTAATGGCAATTGTTTTCAGGATAATTTTTATTACCATAGGCAGCACGCTGGTAACCAGGTTTGACTGGATTATGTATGTTTTTGGCGCATTCCTTTTATTTACCGGTATTAAATTGTTTACGGCAAAGGAAGGGCATGAATTTGACCCTGAGAATAACTGGGCCTTCAAATTCATGAAAAAATTCTTAAGGACTACCAATAAAGAATCACATGGTAAATTCTTCATGAAAATTGAAAAGAAAACTTATTTAACGAAGTTATCTATGGTAGTGGTGATGCTTGGGCTGATTGATATTGTTTTTGCGATAGACTCCATTCCTGCTGTTTTTTCGATCATCCCCGATCCTGCTGATAAATTGCTTATCTACTCCTCAAATATTTTTGCGGTGCTGGGATTACGGAGCTTGTTTTTTTTGTTACAAGGTGCGGCCAACAAGTTCGATTTCCTCCAGCAAGGCATAGCAGTTGTGTTGTTATTCATTGGCGTAAAAATGCTGATCGAAAAATGGGTTCATATCCAGGTATGGCTGTCCCTTATGGTCATAGTAGTTTGTATAGGCGGTTCAGTATTATATTCTATATTTAAAACACAACAGGAACGGGAATCATAGTAAACCAAATTTACCGGATGCACTCATTGACATTTTCCGAAATAGGCAAACTACTGAAAATAGTTCCGGTGCAACTATCTAGTGACCGTGTTATTGAATCCTTGCTTACAGATAGCCGTAAATTATTGATCCCTCATAATACATTATTCTTTGCCATTAGCGGCCCTCAACGCGATGCTAATTTATTTGTTGGATCCTTATACGAATCCGGTGTGCGTTGCTTTATTATTAATGATGACCACCATAAAATTGACGTAAATCAATTTACTGATGGTAATTTTATCATCACCGGGGATGTGACCAAAGCATTACAGGATATTGCAGCCTACCACCGTCACAGGTTTGAATACCCTGTTATCGGAATTACGGGAAGTAACGGTAAAACGATCGTCAAAGAATGGCTTTATCAGCTTCTAAGCAACGATCATAATATTGTAAGAAGTCCAAAAAGTTATAACTCCCAGGTGGGCGTTCCGTTGAGTGTATGGAATATGAGCGACATGCATACACTTGGGATATTTGAAGCTGGTATTTCTCAGCCGGCGGAAATGCAGCGACTTCAAAAAATAATTGATCCACAGATCGGTGTATTTACATACACCGGCAATGCACACGCAGAAGGATTTAAAGATGTTCATCAAAAGATCAATGAAAAGCTTTTGTTATTTGTTAATAGCAAGGTTCTTGTTTATTGTTCCGATGATGAAGATTTGCAATCATGTGTGATCAGGTTTAAAAATTCCGTCAATGGTTTGATCATGTTGTTTTCATGGAGTACGCAACATGAAGCAGAAGTTTTTGTTCGAAGGATCAAAAAACAACAGGATGGAAGTATCATCTATTGCCTTTATAAAAATACCGGGTTTGATTTCTTTATTCCCTTTATTGATGATGCCTCCATTCAAAATGCGATAACCTGTTGCTGCGTGTTGCTTTGCATGGACGTTCCGGTTGCATCGATTGCAGCACATATCAACCAGCTTCGGCAGGTAGAGATGAGGCTGGAGCTAAAAGGGGGGATCAATAACTGCTCGATCATAAATGATAGTTACAGTGCTGACCTGAACTCACTTATCATTGCGCTCGACTTTTTGTCGCAACAGCAGCAGCATACCAGGCGTACTGTGATATTAAGCGACATATTACAGTCAGGGTTACACGCTGAAAAGTTGTATGATGATATTTCTGAAATGCTGATCCGAAAAGACCTCTACCGGTTTATTGGTATTGGCCCGGAAATCTCTTCCCACCAGGATGCTTTTAAGGATATTGGCAACAAGAAGTTCTTCCAGTCAACCGAGGAATTTTTAAAGCAATTACATTCCCTTGACTTTTCAGAAGAAACGATCTTATTAAAAGGAGCCAGGATATTCCGATTTGAAAAGATCAGCAATGCATTGGAGCAAAAGATGCATGAAACCGTATTAGAGATCAACCTTAATGCGTTGAGAAATAACCTGAAGCTTTACACCTTGTTTTTGAAGGAAAAAGTAATGCGGATGGTGATGGTAAAAGCATTCAGTTATGGCAGTGGAAGCTATGAAATTGCAAATGTATTGCAGCATGCCGGTGTAGAATACCTGGCGGTAGCTTATGCCGATGAAGGAGTTTCATTGCGTAAAGGTGGGATACGGTTACCCATTATGGTTATGAATACTGAAGAGGCTGGCTTTGATAATATTATTCAATACCAGCTGGAACCGGAATTATATTCGTTCAATATATTGAATGCTTTTATCCGTTACCTCCAATTGAACCATATTTATAATTACCCGGTTCATATAAAATTGGATACAGGAATGCACCGCCTCGGATTCCTTGTATTGGATATTGATCCTCTTTGTGAGATCCTTTCCCGATCAGAGCACCTGAAATTAGTATCTGTATTTTCCCACCTGGCTGCAAGTGACGAAGAAATGCATGACGATTTTACCAAGGAACAGGCAGCATCTTTTGTATCCATGAGTAAGAAAATTCAAGACACGGTTGGCTATACTTTCCTGAAACACATTGCCAACACCTCTGCCATTCACCGCCACCCCGAAATGCAGTATGATATGGTTCGTCTTGGAATAGGCCTATATGGAGTTGACACACGGATGGAGCTGCAAAATGTAACGACGCTAAAAACAAGCATTTCACAGATCAAACCTGTAAAAAAGGGCGAAACTATTGGTTATAGCAGGAAAGCTTTACTTAAAAAAGATACAGTTATAGCAATTGTGAGGATCGGATATGCCGATGGTTATCCGCGGTCGTTGGGAAATGGCTCAGGAAAGATGTTATTAAATGATCAGCTGGTACCAGTTATCGGAAATGTTTGCATGGATATGACAATGCTGGATATCACAGGAATAGACGCAAAAGAGGGAGATGAACTGATCGTCTTTGGTGCGGAACTTCCTGTTTCAAAAGTAGCTGAATGGGCCGGCACCATACCTTACGAGATCCTGACCAATATTTCCCAAAGGGTTAAGCGTGTTTATTATGAAGAATAGCGTGCTGATATCAATAGTAATGGTGTAGCTAAACACATATCTTTGCTGCCCGAAAAAGTAAATAAATAAGTAAGGTAAAACAGACGACCGATGAAAGTAAGACAGGTAATTATAATTATATCACTCATCCTTATCGCCGACCAGGCATTAAAAATTTATATTAAAACCACCTTTCATTTAAATACTTCAACACATATAGCTGGGAATTGGTTCCAGTTATATTTTGTTGAGAACCCCGGAATGGCTTATGGATGGAAGTTTGGCGGAAATTGGGGAAAGCTGGCTTTAACGGTATTTCGATTAGGGGCCGTAATTTTCGGAACATGGTATCTGGGTAGGATCATACGAATGCATTACCATAAAGGTTTTATCCTCTGTGCAGCTTTGGTGTATGCCGGAGCACTTGGCAATTTGATCGATTCGTGTTTTTATGGGTTAATATTTGATAAAGGAATGACATTCGATTCTTTGTCTAATGATTATGTTGGCTACAGTGGATTGGCAGCTTTTTCTTCACATGGCTATGCTTCTTTCCTTCATGGAAATGTAGTAGACATGCTTTATTTCCCGATTATTAAAAGCCAGTTCCCCTCCTGGTTCCCGATCTGGGGAGGGCAGGATTTTGAATTCTTTCGGCCAATATTCAATCTTGCTGATGCATCCATCAGCACTGGCATCATCTTTATACTGCTCTTTCAGAAAAGGTTTTTCAGGCAACGGAATGAAATCCCTGCACATCACACTATAGAAACGGAAGCATTGGCTGACGATACTTCTCATATCTCATAAAAATATATCTTTATAAAAACAAAGATCCAACATGAAAATTTTTAAATGCATAACTGCCGTGATCACCGCATCCCTCATTTTAATTGCTTGCCAGAAAGAACTGGATTTTCAGATCGATGGAATTAGCCATGGGGCATTAAAAAAAGATGCATCAGGGGATTGCCTGCCAAGCACTGTAAATGGAATATTCAAGGAAGATTCACTTTTAAATACCAATAATTTCATAGACATACAGGTAGCCGTTACTGTTATAGGTACCTATGATATTAAATCAGATACTGTCAATGGCTATTCCTTCCGCGGCAATGGTAATTTTGATAGCGTAGGTATGAATACAGTCAGGCTGTTTGGAATAGGCAAGCCATTATCACCAGGCACTGACCAGTTTACGATTTCATTTGATTCTAGTACATGCGTTGTTGATGTGATAGTGATCAATTCCGGGACAGGTCCGGCAACCTATTCGTTGGAAGGATCACCGGGCACTTGCTCCGGGGCAATTGTAAATGGCACATACATGCAGGGGACGGCACTTGATATCAATAATACAATAAGCATCTCTGTAAATGTTACAGATACCGGTACGTATACTTTGGGGGCTGCTTCTGCAAATGGAATGGTATTCAGTTCTATAGGTGTCTTTAATTCAACCGGCATACAACCGGTGATTTTAAATGGTACAGGCACGCCAACTTCCGCAGGTATCATTAATGTAACGTCTACCAATGGAACCAGTAGTTGTACATTCAGCATAACCGTTTTACCAGCCGGCGGCGGTGGAGTATCAGTATTCACATTGGATGCCACAGCTGGAAACTGTAGCGGAGCTACCTATGCCGGTACTTATAGTGCAGGTACGCCGCTAACAGCGGCCAATACGGTAGTAATAAATGTTACGGTTGTTTCTAGCGGCACTTATTTTATTTCTTCAAATACGGTGAATGGTGTTACATTTAGTGCGACAGGAACTTTTACCACCACCGGCCCGCAACCAGTTACACTCACCGGGTCTGGCACACCTGTAAATGGCGGCATATTTAATTATGATCCTGCCTCCGGTGCGTCAACCTGTTCGTTTTCTATAACATTTACCGGTACACCTGTAAATGAAGATTATATCCCAGAAACTTCATTTAGTAATTATTCAGATAGATACGTCGGCGGCCTGCCTTCTGATACATCCTATACACAAGTAAGCCCAAATTCAATCGTCATCAATGCAAGAACCTATAAAATATTTGAAGAAAAGGAGCTTGGAATCCCGGTTGATTCCACCTTTCACAGAAAAGTAGGAGGAATGTACTACGTGATCTTTGACGATAGTTACGGCCTGGATAATAATTTTAATGTAGATGGGTTGGTTTTAGATTCCAGTCTTGCAATAAATGCAACGTGGATGGTTGACCTTGGAAATAATACCTGGAATGGCCTGCCGGCAACTTCAATGGTGATGTGTACGATACTTGACAAGGGAGCGGTTGCCATTATTGCTGGAAATACTTATACAAATGTGATCAAAGTGAGGTACATTTTTTCATACAATGTAGGATCCGGTGATGTTGATAATTATCAATGGGAAATTTGGTTCTCTAAAGGAAAAGGTATGATCTATCAAAAGGTTAATGACATTCCTGTTACTTCAACAGATGAAGGAGAAGTAACCAGGATACAAATTTTCTAAGTGGTTTAAATAGAATTAAAATCCCTGTATGAGGCCGGGATTTTAATTATTTATATAAATTTACTTAGATCTTCCCAACCATATTTGCAGGGATCACCCATGAATCAAATTCTTTTGGTGTGACATAACCAAGCTTAACAGCCATTTCTTTCAATGTAGTTCCTTCCTTATGCGCTTTTTGTGCGATCTCTGCTGCTTTATAGTAACCGATCCGTGTATTAAGCGCGGTGACAAGCATGAGTGAGTTATCCAGATGCTTTTTTATATTTTCCTTGATCGGCTCTATTCCAACTGCACATTTATCATTGAACGAAACACAGCCGTCACCGATCAGTCGTGCACTGTGTAAAAAATTAAAGATCATTACGGGTTTGAAAACATTCAATTCGAAATGCCCATTGCTGCCCCCGATACCGATCGTAACATCATTACCCATTACCTGTGCCGCTATCATCGTTAAAGCTTCACATTGAGTTGGATTTACCTTTCCTGGCATAATGGATGATCCCGGTTCATTGTCGGGAATGAATATTTCACCAATGCCACTTCTTGGGCCGGATGAAAGTATACGAATATCATTAGCAATTTTCATTAAGCTAACTGCAACAGTTTTTAATGCTGCATGTGATTCCACGATCGCGTCATGTGCTGCAAGTGCCTCAAATTTATTGTAAGCAGTTATGAATGGAAGCTTCGTTAACCGTGCAATATGTTTTGCAACATTCACATCATAGTTCGGTGGTGTATTGATCCCTGTTCCAACTGCCGTTCCACCCAAGGCAAGCTCACTTAAGTGCGAAAGTGAATTCCTGATCGCTTTTAATCCATGATCTAACTGTGAAACATAGCCGCTAAATTCCTGTCCAAGCGTAAGGGGTGTGGCATCCATAAAATGGGTGCGGCCTATCTTAACTATTTTTTTAAATGCCCTTGCCTTTTTATCCAGCGTATCCCTGAGAAGCTGTATTCCCGGAATGGTCGTCTCAACCAGCATCTTATATGCGGCAATGTGCATTGCTGTAGGAAAAGTATCGTTGCTGCTTTGAGATTTATTTATATCGTCATTGGGATGCAAATATTTTTCTTTGTCTTCTAATTTCCCTCCATTGATGACATGCCCGCGGTAAGCGATCACTTCATTTACATTCATGTTGCTTTGTGTGCCGCTACCTGTCTGCCATACAACCAATGGAAAATATTGATCTAATTTTCCATCGAGGATCTCTTTACAAACTTTTACTACCAGGTCCAACTTTTTCTTTGTAAGCAGGCCAGCTTCATAATTTGTGATAGCAGCAGCCTGCTTTAAGTAAGCAAAAGCCCCGATGATCTCTTTTGGCATCTTATTTATATCCTGTGCGATCTTAAAATTATCTATGCTGCGTTGGGTTTGCGCACCATATAATGCATCTGCCGGAACTTTTACTTCTCCCATTGTATCCTTTTCAATTCTATATTGCATGTATTGTTTTTTATTTATCAGGTAATATTTTATCACTTTCCATTGAACAAAGGTTTTCTTTTTTCCAAAAATGCAGTGGTGCCTTCTTTCATGTCTTCTGTTGCAAAGCAATCACCGAATGTATCAATTTCTGTTTCAAAGCCATTCAATGTTTCATCGTAAACTGCATTCGCCGCTTTAATGCATCCTGCTATTGCAAGTGGTGCTTTAGAATTTATTAATGTAAGGATGCCTATCGCTTTTTCCATCAATTCTGCAGAAGGAACTACATAGTTCACCAATCCATATTGCAAAGCTGTATTTGCATCGATCATGATTCCACTCATCAGCAACTCAAGTGATCTTCCCTTTCCGATCAATTGTGTTAACCGTTGCGTGCCGCCGTATCCCGGTATCAGGCCAAGGTTAACTTCAGGTTGCCCGAATTTTGCATTATCGGCTGCGATCCTGAAATGGCATGCCATGGCTAATTCACAACCACCACCCAATGCAAAACCATTTACTGCGGCAACTACGGGCTTACCACAATGCTCGATCTTAAAAAATATGTCCTGTCCCCTTTTCGCAAGTTGTTTTGCCTCATCCTTACTTAACCCCGTAAATTCACTGATATCTGCACCTGCAACAAATGCCTTGGGCCCGGAACCGGTTATGAGTGCTGACCGTATATCGGGATTTGAATTGATCTCGTTAACTGCCAGATCAAGTTCTGAGAACACAGTTGCATTTAATGCATTTAGTTTATCGGGCCTGTTAATAGTTATGGTTAGAATTCCATTTTCCAGTTGAAGAAGAAGACTTGAATAATTCTTGTACATACACGGGTTTTAAACAAATATGAAGGGTGGTTGAATATTAATCAATGGATGGGATCTGTCATTTTTACTGTTATATCGTTCTCGATGGTTCCGTTGCCATATTTATCCCAGAAGGTAGAAACCACATGGTATTTTTTTCCTGCTTCCATCGGCTTACCGGTATTTACTGTGCATCGTAAAACTGTTGTTTCATTTTGTTCTAATGTTCCTGTTTGCTCAAACAGGTCAGGCTCATTCATTAATACCTGGTCATTCATATCCTTTATTATTAAGGAACATCCAACCAAATGTTTACCATCCTTTGCTTCAAGCCCTGTGGTTTTGTCATTCACAAGTATAAAGCTTTCACCCAAAGGAATATCAGCATCATTTATAGTAGTTCCATTCATAACCAATATGACATTCTCCGGATGTAGATTTTTGTATGTTGTTTTTAAACCGGTGCTGAGGACTTTTGTTACGCCGGCATGCAGCATTTTCGATTTACAGCTGTTTAGTGCAACCAGGATAAAAAGCAGGTAACAAAGGAGCCTGGTCATTGCAAATTGCTTCATTGTTGTTTAGATTTTGGTATTATTCAATCATCTTCAGCCTTGAATTAAAATGAGCGATGATTCTTCACCCAATCTTTGATATACTCAGCGATGGAGGTTGTGGTAGCTCCTGGTGCAAAGAGTTTTCCAACACCCAGGTTATTCAATGCGGTCATATCATCTTCAGGAATAATACCGCCGCCCGTGAGCAATACATCGTCCATCTTTTTTTCTTTCATTAATGCTATGATCTTCGGAAAAACTGTGTTGTGAGCGCCACTGAGGATGCTTATTCCGATTGCATCCACATCTTCCTGCAACGCGGCATTTACTACCATTTCAGGGGTTTGACGAAGGCCCGTATAGATCACTTCCATACCTGCATCCCGGAGTGCGGTCGCAATTACCTTGGCACCACGATCGTGGCCATCCAAACCAACCTTGGCAACCAGAACTCTAACAGGTCTTGACATAATTTGATCTTGATGTGCGAAAATACATTAATACAATGAATGCTCTTTTGACATTATAGCGGACAGTTCTTTTTTTAGCCTCGACTATCCAAATACAATTATACCATGCCGTATTCGGTTTAGTGTATCTTCTCTTCCAATGGTTTCTGCAATAGCAAAAACAGCAGGTCCTATCTTATTGCCTACCAGCATTACCCTGAATATCATTTGCAATTCACCCAGCTTAATATTCATTTCATTTGCCAATGATCTAAAAGTATGCTCGATCTCATTCACATTGAAAATATTTTCTGCAGGTAGCTTTAGTATGAGTGATTCAAAATATGACCTCTTAAGCACATCCCATTTTGGCATCACCGCAAGTGTATCGAGTGATTGCGGATTTTTAAAAAAGTATCCAGCCTGCTGAATAAAGTCAGGGAGTAAAACGCAGCGATCTTTTACCAGTTCGATCACTTTGTCTAAAAAAATATCTTCATTAGCAACAAAGCCTTCTGCCAGTAATGATTTTTTTACATTTTGTCGCAGGTCATTTGCCGATAATTTTTTTATCCATTCATGATTGAACCACTTTGCCTTTTCAAAATCGAATTTTGCACCGGCTTTATGAACCCTTTCCACGGTAAACTTTTCTACGAGCTCATTTTTAGAAAATACTTCCTGTTCCGTTCCGTCATTCCAACCTAATACAGCTAACAAGTTTATAAATGCTTCGGGAAGAAATCCTTTTTCCATAAAACCTTCGGTGAGTTCATTGGTTTTTGGATCGGTCCAGTTCTTTGCAAATACCGGAAAGCCATATTTTGCGCCATCACGTTTGCTTAATTTACCATTTGGACCTAGGATCAAAGGGAGGTGCGCCCATTGCGGCATGTTATCCAGGCCAAATAAATATTTCCACAACAATACATGAACCGGCGCGCTGCTTAACCATTCTTCCCCACGGAATGCATGTGTAATTTTCATTAGATAATCATCCACAACCACAGCAAGATGATATGTTGGCATTCCATCCGCTTTCAATAATACTTTATCGTCAACCAGGGAAGATTCAAAGCTAACCTCGTGGTGGATCATGTCTTTAAAGGTGATCGTTTCACCTGCAGGCATTTTGATCCGGACAACATAGGGGGAGCCGCTTTCAAGTAATTTTTTTACTTCCTCTCCAGGCAATGAAAGGGAATTCCTCATATTCATTCTCAACCTTCCATCATACTGTGGGGATGGATTTTCTTCTGTTTTATGATCAATTCGCATTTGATCAAGTTCCTCCTTACTGTCAAACGCATAATAGGCATATCCATTTGTTATCAATTGCTCTGCATATTGGAGATATATAGGCTTCCTTTCACTTTGCCGGTATGGCCCCATATCACCTCCGTGAATTGGGCTTTCGTCTGGAAGAAGGCCACACCATTCAAGGCAATCGAAAATATATTGTTCGGCCCCCTCAACAAACCTGCCCTGGTCTGTATCTTCAATCCGTACTATAAAATCGCCCCCGTGTTTTTTCGCAAATAAGTAATTATACAAAACAGTGCGCATTCCCCCAAGGTGCAATCCACCGGTCGGACTTGGTGCAAAACGTACTCTTACTCTATTTTCCATGGTACAAAGTTAAGAATACGGTAATAAGTATATGGAAGTGATCCAACCAATAATAAATGCATGTACAGATCGTTTTGGTCCACGGTTTAACATGAATTTTGAAAATAATATAGCAGAGGTTAAACTTTTAACGCTTTCTTGCATCTATGCTCCATCTTAAACACAAATTAATAATTATGAAAAAGACTTTTCGGCTGGTAATGATCGCAGTAATGGCCATTTCAGTCACATTTACAAGTTGTAAAAAGCAGGATGCAGCGGATAATGCTGAACTTTCCACCCATTCCGATGACCAGGCAAGAGTTGCAGAAAGTTCTGATGACATTGCTAACGATGCCAACACGGCGATTGAAAATTTTTCAGCTTTTGAAGGTAGAATTGAAAATACAGTAGGCATTCTTTGTAATGCTGTTGCTGTTCTTGATTCAACTGCAACTGACCGCAGGATAACCATTACTTATAATGGATTGAATTGTATTGGCACCCGGACACGTACCGGAGTTGTGGTGCTGACAATGCCATTGGGAGTTCATTGGATAGATGCTAATGCTGTATTGACAGTAACTGTTCAAAACCTGCACGTGATAAGAATAAGAGATAATAAGTCTATTACGATCAATGGAGTTCATCAGATTAAGAATGTTAACGGTGGCCGCCTTGGTCAATTATCAAGCCTGGGAACAATTGTTCACGAGATCACCAGTTCAGGTATGGTGGTAACGTTTGATAATGGTACACAGCGTACCTGGCAGGTAGCTAAGCGCAGAACCTTTACTTATGCTGGAGGTATCGTTATTTCAACAGTTGGAATGCATACAGACGGAACTACAACAGGTGTGTCAGAATGGGGAACCAATCGTTTTGGTAATGCATTTATAACGGTTATCACTGCACCTATGGTTATACGACAGGATTGTGCTTTCAGGTTGGTGAGTGGTGAAGTCTCTCATCAACATCTTGCAGCAACAATTGTCGTTACATTTGGCTTAGATGCAGCTGGAAATCCAGCATCATGTCCCGGACTTGGAGGAACTTATTACTTTAAATTAGTCTGGACCGGCTCAAATGGTATTGTAAGAACGATCATCTGGCCATATTAATAATTTGATTGATTGAATAATAAGCCTTCTCATTTGAGAAGGTTTTTTTATGGACTCTTACTTATCATTACCATTGCAGGCTTATATCTATTAATTAAATTGCCATATGTTTTATTTTGTAAAAACACCCGGCTGGCTTCGAAGACTTTATAAGGAATGTTTATGGTCGATCCCGGGTAATGAAAAAAAAATATACTTAACGTTTGATGACGGTCCACACCCAACTATTACACCCTTTGTCTTAGATCAATTAAAAACATTTAATGCAAAAGCAACCTTCTTTTGCATTGGAAAAAATGTAATGGCATATCCAGATGTTTATAAGAACATAATAAATGAAGGGCACGTTGTAGGTAATCATTCCTTCAGTCATTTGAATGGATGGAAGACATCAAATATTAAATATCAAAACGATGTAAAGCTCGCCTGCGATCATATCGATAGTAACTTGTTCCGGCCTCCTTACGGAAGAATAAAAAGATCCCAACTGCAACAATTGGAAAACCCGCCATTCAACATGACAACTATTATGTGGACCGTATTAAGTGCAGATTTTGATGAAACGATTTCAGGGAAGCGCTGTTTGCAAAACGTATTAAAATATTCCATGCCGGGTGCTATAATTGTTTTTCATGATAGTGAAAAAGCAAATGAAAGGTTACGTTACACCTTGCCGGAAGTATTACATTATTATTCAAAAGAGGGTTATGAGTTTGAAGGTATATGCGTTTCATCCTTAAAATGAAATGGGCCTGGGTAGAAACCCTGGCCCGTTTTTAATCCGTACCCTATGAAAACTGGTTCCAATTTACGCTGTTGTTTTAATAAAGCCAACTTTTTTATTTGGTTTCTTTATTCTATAGGTGAATAGTATCTGCATTAATAGCAATAAAATCCTAACAAGTGTTTTTCATGTTTTAAATAATTTTATGTTGATCGATAGCCATTGTCATTTATACCTGGATGAATTTAAGCCTGACCTGGAAGATGTTATTATACGGGCAGGAGCTGCGGGTATTAACAAGTTCTATTTACCTGCTATAGACAGTTCTACTACCAATGCGATGCTACTTCTTGAACAACAATACCCGGGTGTTTGCATTCCCATGATAGGTCTTCATCCATGCTCCGTTAAAAATGATCACTCACATGAGATGGTACTCATAAAGAACTGGCTTGAAAAACGAAAGTTTGCAGCGATCGGGGAGATCGGATTGGATTTTTATTGGGATAAAACATTTGCGGCCGAACAATACCAGGTATTTAATGAACAAATAGAATTGGCTATCCTGCACGAACTTCCCATTGTGATCCATACACGCGAAGCAATGGCGGAAACCATTAGTGTGGTTAAAGCATTTAATGGAAGGGTGAAAGGTGTCTTTCATTGTTTTGGTGGTAGCATGGATGAAGCAAAGCAGATCATTGAGCTTGGTTTTTATTTAGGAATTGGTGGTGTGGTCACCTATAAAAAAAGCGGGCTTTCAGAAGTTATCAAAGAAATTGACCTGGAGCATATCGTACTTGAAACTGATGCTCCATTTCTAACACCTGTTCCTTTTCGTGGCAAGCGAAATGAAAGCAGCTACTTAAGATTTATATGCGAAAAAGTAGCCGAAGTTAAAAAGATTACTATTGAGGAAGTTGAAGCCATCACAACAGCAAATGCAACAAAAATATTTGCTTGTTAGCTCAAAAAATTAAAATTTGAATTGAAGGCTGCCAAAGATTCCAAACCTGGAAACGCTCTTCTCTGGTAATGGCGTTGGCAATATGCGCCATACAAAGTCGATCCGAAGAACTTTTAAAATATTATCGATACCGGTTCCCACTTCCATATAAGGCTTGCCATGGAGTGTTTTAAAAAATGATGCTGTATTATTCAATTCCATATTTTCAACGCTTAACGAGCCCCACAACGTTTTCACATTCCAGAATTGTCTCCATTTTAATTTTCGCGAAATGCTTGTAATCCGGAACAATCCGGAGCCTATATTATGCTCAATGTTTATCCCGGCATACCGATCGCTTATATACTCAAAGCGGTACATAAGATTAAATGCATTTTTATTATAATAATAAAGATCGTTTCCTGTATGATTCTCAAGAAAAGTAAAAGGCAGGTTTCCATTGACCTTACCAGCATATAATTTATAGCTTAATGTTCCAAAAGGTGAGATCTTCATTTGATCTTTTATGGATATGGAATACTTGCTGTAATCATATGCACTATTCATAACACCTGCAATGCCTATGGCGAACAAAACTTCAACAGCCGGGTATTTTGTTCCGATCGAATATCGAAAAAAATCTCCTACAATGAATTCTTCCAAATATGCAAAACGGGCTTTTATTGCAAGCTCAAAATTGTTTAATGATTGTCCATTGCTTACAGGAAAATTATTTTTTAAAGGAAGGTTTTGAAGTGGCGTAAATTTTTGTTGTGATACATACAGTTCAGTAGAAATTCCGCTACCCCATTCTTTATAGACCTCAAACCTAAGGTCTTCTGTTCTTAGGAATTTCCTTGTACTGTTTGGTTTTCTTATCGCAAGGGAAAAAATATTGTCAGACCCGGGTTCACCATATTGGCTTATCCCATTATCAACATCATCAGAATAGGATGCATGAAATCTTACCCAATTAGGTTTTCTTTTTAGGATCCAATACACCTCTGCCTGCCCCTTATATTTTTGATCCTTTGTTCCGTAGGCCAGGTAGGTATGTAAGTGAAGGTTTTTATTGAAACCTTTGTTTGTGCCCACATCCAAACGGAATCGTGTACCTTCCCATTGATTTCCACTTACAAGGCTATACCATTTACCTACCTCTATATTCCCAAAATTTTTATAGCCGGAGCCCAAAAATTTAAAATTATTTTGCAGTCGTTGATACTTTGGATCATGAACCAATTTATCAATGGTGGTATATATGGCTTTCTCATGGTTGGTGAGTGTATCGTGCCTGAGGCCGATCCATGCAGAATCATTTTTTTCGCTGAACGAAGCTTCCATTATTATTCTTTCTTCAAGGGATTGATCCTTGAACCGGGCAACAATTGAATCACTGTTGATAATAATATTTTTATAAGAAGTGGTCTTTCGGCCGGTAAGTGTCAGCGATCTTTTGCCAAGCACCCTGAAATCCGCAAAGAATTTATCACGGCTTAAAAAAACCATGCTGTCATTCACCGGTGAAAATTCCTGGAACACACTTATTTTGTCTATATAATTTATGTTGGCTTCCTTACCGAGGTAAAGTGTTATTTTTTGTATTTGATAATTTCCTTGAGAAACCCAGGCATCTCCTTCAAAAGTATTCTGCCCTGCTCGCTTTGGCCTAAAGACGAAATGGAATATCTTTTTATTGTTTATTGTTTGCGTATCAGGAACTGAGAACCTGTAATAATTGTTGGCATTGTCGTTGAATGGACTGATGAAATCTTTGTCCATAATATTTACATAGTTAGAATAAACATTTACATTCTGCTTCATCACTCCCATCATCTTACTCATACTCTCATTGATAAACCCCCTGCTATTGCTGGCTTTAATATTCTCGGAATATTTTTTGGGATCCCGCTGGTATGAGTAATCACTTACGGTCTCTATTAAATATGCAGGCAGGAAACCTCCAGTTTCAGATACGTCTGCCAATGGTGTAATAATAAAAGAGAAAGGTTTTAAAAGAATATTATTTTTAACACGCTCTATATTAAAGTTCTTTATGTCGATCTCAAGTTTATTATAAGCTTCGTAACCAAAATTTGAGAACTGGTAACGATCATTCTGTTTTTTCCTGCTCATTATTTTTCTCCATAAGAATAAACCTTTGTTCACACTTGATTTCACAACAACAGCATCGTTTGCCCTTCCTCTTACCAGGTTTATATAGACTTCTCCGCTATCAATTAATTGTGAAGTTGGTGCTTTAAAAATTTCATAGCCGATATAACTTATCACCAATGTATCGATATCAGCTCTGTTTATCCTGATAGCAAAAGCGCCACTACTGTCAGATGTTCTTCCAAAACCTGAACCTTGCAGGTAAACAGACGCATAAGCAACAGGCTCTTGTGTATGAGCATCATGGATACTACCCCTAATAGTTAGTTCCTGCGCTTTTACAGGTACAGGTAAAATAAATATAATTGTAATCCAGGTGAATAGCCGGTTGTACATTGATCTTTTTTGCTTCAGCAACAATAATGTTCAAAGATATTTTAATTACACTCCCATGCCTGATCAGAAGGCTTAATAATATGAGAAAAATTTATTGTCATTAACATTGTAATGCCAGCTCTGATTGCTGAAATAACAGGCTTAACCATATCCTTTTTTGTGCTAATTTTGCACGCTACAGTAAGGATCATCAAAAACCGCAACTACAGTGAGTTACATTGTGATGGTGTGGTGGATTATGTCACACTACAATTACTGTAAATAAAAGATATTTAATGACAAGTTCCGCGAAATGTAACGAAATATTTGAGCATTATCGTGCCTGTGTCATCATACCTACTTATAACAACCAAACCTCATTGGCGGCCGTCGTTTCCGATGTGTCAAATTACACAGAACATATAATTGTTGTAAATGACGGTTCAACAGACAATACCCTGGAGATCATTAAGCAATTCCCGGTTGTTCAAACCATTTCATATCTTAAGAATATTGGAAAGGGATGGGCTTTGAGGCAAGCATTTAAATATGCAATGGAGAAAGGCTACCGGTATGCCATCTCTATTGATTCTGACGGGCAGCATTTTGCAAAGGATATTCCGGCATTTTTAGAAAAATTAGAAACGGAAAAGAATGCCATTATCGTAGGTGCCAGGAATATGAACCATGAATCCGTGCCGGGTGGGAGTAGTTTTGGGAACAAGGTGTCAAATTTTTGGTTTAAGGTAGAAACTGGTATCAATTGCCCTGACACGCAATCGGGCTTTCGATTGTATCCATTGGATGCGTTAAAGGGGATTCACTTTTTTACACGTAAATATGAATTCGAAATAGAAGTTTTGGTGAGGGCGGTATGGAAGGGAGTTAATGTAATTTCAATTCCAATCACTGTTTATTATGCACCGAAAGAAACCCGGATATCCCATTTCCGTCCATATAAAGATTTTACAAGGATAGGAGTTTTAAATACGATCCTTGTCCTGGCCACATTCTTATATATAAAGCCGCGGGATTTTTTACACACACTTTTCATACAAAAGAATGCGAAGCAAAAATTGTATGAACAATTATTTGAATCAAATCATTCCGATCAGCTAAAGTCGTTCTCTGTTGCATTTGGTGTATTTATGGGAATTATTCCTATCTGGGGATTTCAACTCGTTACTGCAATATTTTTAGCAGTATTGTTCAGACTAAATAAAGCCCTGGTTATCATTGCCGCAAATATTAGTATTCCGCCAATGATCCCCGTGATCATTTTCATGAGTTATAAAATGGGCGCATTCTGGATGGGCAGCAATGCAATGCAAATTGATTTCAGCAGCCATATCTCCCTGGCGTCAATAAAAAATAATTTACAACAGTATATTTTTGGAAGCATTTCACTCGCCATTCTTGCGGCTGTATTTTTCGGGGTTTTAACTTTCTTTATATTGAAATTATCTAACAGAAAATCTATCCTCGCCCGGTAAGCCGAATAAAATGGAAAGATTACTGATCAGCATTTATAATTTTTTTGAAAAACAACGGATACTGTTTTACATAGTATTCGCTGCAAGTTTTTTATTGGCCGGTTATTTTGCGTTGCAGTTAAAATTTGAGGAAGACATTTCTAAGATTCTTCCAAAAGATAAAAAAGTTGAGAAGCTGAACGAAGTATTTCAGAACTCAAAATTCATGGATAAAATGGTGTTAACAGTATCTATGAAAGATACGCTAACCGTTGCGCCTGATAGTCTGGTAATGTATGCGGACAGCCTTGAGCAAGCGATCTCAGCCACTCTTTCTCCATATATAAAGAGCCTAACTGTAAAAACGGATGACGCAGTTGTATTGGACCTGTATAACAGTATCAGCGATCATTTGCCGATATATTTGAATGAACAGGATTACCATTCCATTGATACACTGATCACACCTGTTAAGCTAAGAGAAACACTAGCACAAAATTTCAGAACCCTGACCTCACCGTCCGGGATCGCGTTAAAACAGATGATCAGTAATGATCCTGTTGGCATCACATTCCTGGGGTTAAAAAAGTTGCAACAATTACAATACGATGAGAATTTTGAATTGTATGATAATTATGTCGTAACAAAGGACCAGAAGCATTTGATGATCTTTATCACACCTGCTTATCCACCGGGCAACACAGCAAAAAATGTAAAGCTCCTGGAAGGACTTGATAAGATCATTAATAAGTTAAGCAGTAAAGATCTTCAAAATGTAACAGCCAGTTATTTTGGTGCAACTGCAGTCTCAGCAGGTAACGCTCTACAACTTAGGCGGGATACTATTTTTACACAAGGGGTCACTGTATTATTCATCATTATTTTTTTAGCTGTTTATTTTCGAAAGAAGAGTGCTCCATTTATAATACTCCTGCCCGTATTGTTCGGCTCACTGTTTTCCATGGCTATTATTTATTTTATCAAAGGAAGTATCTCCGTTATTGCATTAGGGACTGGTTCTGTAGTGTTAGGTATTGCGGTGAATTATTCACTACATGTTTTTAATCATTACAGGCATACAAAAAATATTCGTGAGCTGATTGGTGATCTTGCCATACCAATGACGATCGGAAGCCTTACAACTATCGGGGGATTTCTGTGTTTGCAATTTGTTAAGTCTGATATGCTGAAGGACCTCGGGCTCTTTGCTGCATTTAGCCTTATTGGAGCTTCTATTAGCTCGCTTGTTTTTCTTCCTCATCTTATTGATTCAAAAAAAGAACGTGATAGGCATCAAAGCAGTATCTCATGGGTTGATAGGATCGCCTCTTTCAGGCCTGAGTACAATAAGTACCTGGTAATCGTGATCCTCTTATTAACGGTGGTATTTGCGTATTGGTCTTCAAAAGTTGGATTTGAATCCGACCTTAATAAGATGAATTTTATGTCGGAAAAATTAAGAAATTCTGAACAAAAGCTTAACCAGATTAACCAGTATGCCTTACAGTCAGTATATATTGTCACTGAAGGAATAACTTTAAATGATGCACTCGCAAATAATGAAAAGCTGGTTACTAAAATAGACAAGCTGGTTGAGAGAAATGTGGTAAGAAAGTATTCAGGCGTTTCATCATTGATCGTTTCAGATTCAATGCAAAGATTGCGAATCGATCGATGGAATAATTACTGGACAACTGAAAAAAAGCAGGCACTACTCGACACACTTGAAAGGGAAGGAGCCCGGTTAAAATTCAGTGCCACTGCTTTTTACAATTTTAGTTCATTACTTGAAAAACACTTCGAACCCGGTGGTACTGAAGTTATGGCCGATGTGAGGACGAAATTTCTTGCTGATTATATAACTGAGAAACCAGGAAAGGCAACTATTGTCACGCTTGTGAAAGTTGCTCCCGAAAATAAGCCGGCGATTTACAAGTCATTTGAGAACGAAGCGCATGTAACGGTACTTGATAAACAATATCTTACGAGCAAATTTGTAGAGATCATCAATGATGATTTTACAAAGATCGCACTCATGACATCTTTATTGGTATTCTTTGTTTTATTGCTGATGTATGGCAGGATCGAATTGACGCTTGTTTCCTTTATTCCAATGTTGATTAGCTGGATATGGATATTGGGGATCATGGGAATGGCTGATATAAAATTTAATATCATTAATATCATTGTATCAGCATTGATCTTCGGGCTTGGGGACGATTACAGCCTTTACATTATGGATGGGTTGTTACAGGAATACAAAACCGGCAAGAAGAATCTTTCTTCTTTTAAGTCCTCTATTTTCCTGTCAGCTATTACAACCATTGCCGGACTTGGTGTTTTGATATTTGCCAAACATCCTGCATTACAATCTATCGCTTTGATCTCGATCACAGGTATTGTTTGCGTTGTGATCATGTCGCAGGTATTGATCCCGTTCTTTTTTAATCTCCTTATTAAGAACAGGGTAGATAAAAAGTTTTTTCCGTGGACATTTACCAGTTTCTTAAAATCTGCATTTGCCTTTTCCTTTTTTCTTTATTGGAGCATAACCTTTACCGTTATTGGTAGAATATTTGCTAGGCTTAGGGTCAGGGAAAGAGGCAAGTTGCTGTATCACAAGATGCTTTCAAAAGTTGCCTGGTCATTGATGTATATCATGGGCAATGTGAAAAAGAAGATTATCAATCCTTTGAATGAGGACTTGTCCAAGCCTGCCATTATCATTTGCAATCACCAGTCTTCATTAGATATTGTTCCATTGGTAATGCTGAACCCCCGGATATTAATGTTCACCAACAATAAAAAATGGAATGCTCGATTCTTTGGCCCTGTGATTCGCATGGCCGATTATTTTCCGGCAGAACAGGTGGAACAGAATATTGAACGTATTGCAGATCGAATGAAGCATGGTTATTCTTTTATTGTTTTCCCGGAAGGTACGCGTTCAATAGATGGAACTATCGGCCGGTTTCATAAAGGGGCTTTTTACCTGGCTGAACAACTTAATGCTGATATCTTACCTATTATCATTCACGGTACTGATTATACGCTTACAAAAAAAGATGCATTGCTTAAAGATGGACAGGTAACACTCAAATATTTACCAAGGATAAGTCCTTCAGACGATTTTTTCGGCAATGGATATGCAGATCGTACTAAAAAGATCAGCAGGTATTTCCGGGAAGAGTTTAATGAACTAAGAAATGAAATTGAGCAACCTTCATACTTTAAAGAAAAACTGCTTTACAACTACCTTTATAAAGGGCCTGTGATAGAATGGTATTTAAGAATAAAATTGCGACTTGAAAAAAATTACCAGTTGTTCCATGACCTTGTTCCAAAGCAGGGAAATATATTGGATGCTGGCTGTGGCTACGGGTTTATGTCTTACATGTTATATTTTACTTCGCCCAAACGGCAGGTAACAGGGATAGATTATGACCAGGATAAGATCATTACTGCAAATCACTGTTTCAGTAAAACAGAACAGATCAATTTCATCCACTCAGATATAACCAAATTTTCTTTTGAAAATTATGATGCCATCATTTTATCAGATGTTCTACATTATGTATCCCCTCAAGAACAGAAAGCGGTGATCGAAAGATCTATAGATCATTTATATCCCGGAGGCATATTGATCATTAGGGAAGGCGATACCGATGAAACAAAAAAACAGCGGCGTACAGCATTAACTGAATTCTTTTCCACCAGGTTATTAAAATTCAACAAAGTTGGCGGCGCAGGCTTATCATTTCTTTCAGGGAAAGTGATCAGGGAGTTAGCCTCATATAACAAAATGTCCTGTACTGAAATTAACGATTCAAAAATTACCTCAAATACGATCTTTGTACTTAAAAAGTTAACCGGTCAGCATGGATGATTTTGATATTGTAATAATAGGCAGCGGGATGGGTGGGCTTATCTGCGCAGACATCCTGGGAAGGGAAGGCTATAAAATATGCGTGATTGAAAAGAACAGGCAGATCGGTGGTTGTTTGCAAACTTATGTTAGGGATAAGGTGATCTTTGATTCCGGGGTACACTATCTGGGTGGCTTAGCCGAAGGTCAAAACCTATACCAGGTTTTTAAATACCTGGGGATCATTGGTAAGCTGAAGTTGCAAAAGATGGAAGACGATGTATTTGATAAAATACTGATAGAAGGTGATCCTAAAGAGTATGTTCATGCACAAGGCTATGAGAATTTTATCCGGGGTTTGCTTAAAGATTTTCCTGCAGAAGAAAATGCTATTCGTTTGTATTGCGATAAGATCAAAGAAGTATGTAGCAAATTTCCACTTTACAACCTGAGGCCAGGTGGTGATATAAATGAGAAGACCACGGTTTTGGAAATAGATACCAAGGGTTTTGTTGAATCGCTTACGAAGGATGAAAAATTACAGTCTGTACTTGTAGGCAGCAATATGTTATATGTTTTACAACCCGACAAAACACCTTTTTACGTACATGCCATGATACTGAACAGTTACATTGAAAGCTCCTGGAAGTGTATAGATGGTGGCTCGATGATCGGAAAATACCTTGCACAGAATATCCGAACTCACGGTGGCGATATACGCAGGAATTCAGAAGTAAAAAAGATCATTGTTGAAAATGGCGTTGTCGGTTGTGTGGAATTGGCAAACGGCTCACGCGTGAACGCCAAGTATTTTATTTCTAACATGCACCCGGTTAGAACAATGGAACTGACAGACACGGCAATGATCAAAAATGCATATAGAAACAGGGTAAAGGGACTTGAAAATTCAATAGGGGGGTTTGTATTGAATATTGTTTTAAACAAGAATTCAATAAAATATGTGAAGCATAATTATTATTACCACAAGGAAGGACATATTTGGAATTTGTCCGATTATACCGAGGCCAATTGGCCACTAGGGTATGCTGTTTTTTTCTCAGCATCATCACGCAGCCCCGTTTATGCAGAATCAATGACGGTACTCACCTACATGCGTTATGATGAGGTAAAGAAATGGGAAAGATCTTTTAATACAGTTTCTGCAGAAGAAGACCGTGGTTCTGCATATGAACATTTTAAACTCAGGAAGGCGGAGATCTTGCTGGACATTATAGAAGAGAAATTTCCTGGATTACGAAAAAATATTAAAAAATATTATACTGCGACGCCGCTTTCATACCGGGATTACATAGGAAACGATGACGGTTCGATGTATGGAATTGTAAAGGACTACCGAAACCCCCTGAAGACATTTATTTCGCCGCGAACAAAAGTTCCCAACCTATACCTGACTGGTCAAAACCTTAATTTGCATGGTATACTTGGGGCAACAATGAGTGGGCTCGTAACCTGTTCCGCTTTTTTAGGGAATGAGAATTTTATAGAAAAAATAAGAAATGCGTAAAAGGAAGAAAATATTTAAGTGGCTGCTCTATATACTTTGCTTCATCATCTTGTTGCTGATCGTTGGTATCATTTACATAAAACAGGTTTCTAATATTGGTGTGCCTAAAGTAAAGGATATGAGTAGCCTCAGGCTGCAGCGAATCGATGGAGGTAACGGTTTTTATACTTTAAAAAATAATTGGTTCCGCAAAAGTAAAAGTGGCTTATTCGAATTATACGTGGAAGGAGATCCATTTGAACGGGGCGTCATCAATGGTAAGTTAACGAAAGAATTGGTTGTACGGCAGGAAGAAGCATTCAGCGAACAGATCTTCAAAATGGTTCCTTCAAAATTCAACAGGAGTTTTTTAAAGGATTTTATCGGATGGTTTAACCGCAACCTAGATAAAAACGTAACCCAGGAATTTAAAGAGGAGATCTATGGTATCTCTGAATCAGCATCTGATAAATTTCAATACCTGGGAACTAATTACCAGCGATTATTGAACTATCACGCTGCTCATGACATCGGACATGCATTGCAGAATTTGGCTTTGGTTGGCTGCACATCCTTTGGCACATGGGATAACCGATCTGCAGACAGCACGATGATCATAGGAAGGAATTTCGATTTTTATGTGGGAGATAAATTTGCAGAAGACAAGATCGTTGCATTTATCAGTCCGACAACCGGGCATAAGTTTATGATCGTTACCTGGGGTGGATTTGTAGGGGCTGTTTCCGGAATGAATGAAATGGGCCTGACTGTAACGATCAATGCAGCTAAGACCGCAATACCAACAGGTTCTGCAACGCCCGTATCTTTAGTAACACGTGAAATACTGCAATATGCAAAGAATATAAAAGAGGCGATCGCCATTGCAAAAAGCAGGAAAATGTTTGTATCCGAATCATTCCTGGTTGCATCTGCAGAAGATGGAAAGGCAGTCATCATTGAAAAAACTCCGGATGATATGGATGTATATGATCCACACCAGGATTTCATCGTTTGTGCAAATCATTTTCAGAGCAAAGGGCTTGCAGGATCTCAAAAAAACCTGGAGCAGATGAATGAAAGTGCTTCTCCATACAGATATCAGCGCCTGATGGAATTAATAAACGCCAATGGCAAAAATACCGTCCAAAAAACAATCAATATCTTGAGGGACAGGAAAGGAATTCATGGGCAGGATATAGGTGACGGGAATGAGAAAGCGATCAACCAATTAATGGCGCATCATTCGATTGTTTTTGAGCCAAAAAAATTATTAGTTTGGGTTTCAACATCACCATGGCAACTCGGAGAGTATGTTGCGTATGACCTGAAAAAGATCTTCGCTTTAAAAGGGTTGAAGCAGAATATTGAAGTGGCCGATTCTGCTTTAAAGATTGCGCCCGATTCATTCCTGTTAACGAAAGAATACCGGGATTTTCAACGGTTCCGAAAATACAGGCAGGTCGCAAGTGATGGTGGAGACATTAATATAGACAGCGTTGTTGGAAGTAATCATGATTATTATAATGCTTATGTTATAGCCGCTGATTACCTGTATAAGATAAAAGATTACCAGAAGGCATTGAATTATTATAAAATGGCCCTGACAAAAGTAGTAGCAACAAAAAAAGAAGAAGACCATATAAATGATCGCATCAATAAAATTGAAAAAAAATAAAAGCTAACAGCAACTCAAATCATTTTCTATGATATATGGGATAGGCATTGACCTCGTGGAAGTAAACCGTGTTGCTGAAAAGATCGATAAGAAAGCGGGTTTCCGGGAATTGGTATTTGCACAATCAGAAATTGATTACTGTGAAACAAAGAAAAACAAATTTGAACACTATGCCGGTCGATTTGCAGCAAAAGAAGCATTCTTTAAGGCAATCGGTACCGGTTGGAGGGATGGAACTGCTTTTAATGAGATCGAGGTAACAAATGATGATAGCGGTAAACCTTCCATATCTTTCCTTGGCAAAACTGCTTCAGCAATTGCAAAACTAAATCTTGGTAAAATAGCGGTTTCCGTTTCACATGTAAGTTCAATGGCAACGGCCATCGTAATAATAGAAGACTAATGGATCATTCAGCTGATACTGCCTTCCAGGCAACGGATACGGTGAAGACAATGCAGGAAAAAAAACTGCAGGATCTGATGCTATATCTTGAAAACAATTCTCCTTTTTATAAAGAACTATTTACCTCACATAATATAAAGGCTTTAAGCATTAGGTCGATAGCTGATCTTCAAATGATCCCAACTACCGGGAAGGAGCAGCTGCAGAAACGCAACAATGATTTCTTGTGCGTACCTGGAGAAAAGATCATTGAATACAGTTCTACTTCCGGCACATTGGGAAGCCCGGTTACAATTGCATTAACTGAGAATGACCTCGGAAGGCTTGCATATAATGAATATTTATCGTTTACATGTGCAGGTGGATCTCCTAACGATATATACCAGCTTATGCTCACGCTTGACAGGCAATTCATGGCAGGTATGGCATATTATTCCGGGATAAGAAAAATGGGCGCAGGGATCATTCGGCTTGGTCCGGGTGTTCCGTCACTTCAATGGGAAACCATCCAGAGGCTGAAGCCGACAGCAATTGTTGCAGTGCCTTCATTTATCATTAAGCTCATCGATTTTGCAAAAGAACATCGTATTGACATCAATGCAACTTCTGTAAAAAAAGCGATCTGCATAGGGGAGAATATCCGGAACACAGATTTTTCTTTAACCATCATCGGTAAAAGAATAACGGATGCATGGAATATTGATCTGTATTCAACATATGCATCCACTGAAATGCAGACGGCATTTACTGAATGCCGTGAGTTCAAGGGAGGTCATATGCAACCTGAATTGATCATATTGGAAATGTTGGACGAAGATAACAGGCCAGTGCTTCCGGGAGAACCAGGCGAAGTTACCATTACTACACTAGGACTCGAGGGCATGCCGTTACTGCGTTATAAAACAGGGGATATATGTTTATATGATGATTCTCCTTGTGGTTGCGGCCGCACCAGCACACGTCTATCCCCGGTTGTAGGAAGAAAAAAGCAAATGATCAAATACAAAGGAACTACTTTATATCCGCCGGCACTTTTCGACATGCTGAATGAGATGGAGGATGTTCAGGATTATGTAGCCGAAGTATATTCAAATGAAATGGGAACAGATGAAGTGTTGTTACACATATTACCTTCAACACTTACAGAAGAATGTGACCATAAGATCAGGGCCAATCTACAGGCACGGCTAAGAGTTAGTCCACACATTAAATACCTGACTGCTGAAGAAATTCAAAGCATGCAGGTCCAGGAAACAGGAAGGAAGGTCGTGAAGTTCATTGACCGCAGAATTAATAATAAGGGATGATCCTTTTCTTTATTGGTTAGATGCCTGCTGGCTTTTACTTTGTTCAATTGCAACCATGATCGCTTCCATCATGTCATCATTAGAAGCATTATAGTCGATCTCGAGTGGTGGTTTGAATTTTACAGAAAGCTTAGTTCCCTTATTAACTAATTTGATCCCTTTTTTATCGAATGCTTTATTGAACCCGCTTATAACTATAGGGATAACAATTGGCCTGTTTTGTTTGATCAGTAACACTGTCCCTTTCCTCCCGGGTGCAAAGGGTTTTGTTGTTCCCTGTGGAAAATTGATGACCCAGCTGCTTTTAAGTGCTCTGTCTATCTTTCGGGTATCTGATGGATCTAATCCTTGCCTCACCTCTTTGCTTCCTTCATTCCATATTCTTCTCACGGTAATGGATCCAGCCAATTCAAATAACCGTGTCATCCAGCTTTCCTTCATCGTTTCTGCAGCAGAAACAAAAAACACACTTGTAAAAGGATTCAGGAGATAGAACGGAATGCCAAGCTTATTTTGTTTTCTCCATTTTACAGCACAAAAAATATGGAGGAATGCAATTACCTCGGCAAAGTAAGTCTGGTGATTACTAACAAATAGTACATTTTTTTTTGGCAGGCCTTTTAGATATTCCGTTCCTTCGATCTGTAATTTATTGAACATGGTAAATCCGGGATAGGATACTGATCCCACAAAGGCATATACCAATGCCCTTACCACTTTCATATTTTTCAGCTTATCAGTTAACCTGCCCATACTTCAATGCAAATAAAAGAATAAAATAACTAATCATCCATTTTATCAACCACACTATCGCACAATTTTTATACTAGAATTTTCTTGCTGGTAAAAATATACTATCAATAATTGCAGTGTTTAAAGGTTTAACAAACCGATCAAGGACATCATCAACAAACATAGAATTTTTTTTATATAATTAGATTGCGATGTAGTATTTTATTACTTATACTTATAATAATCTGGAGGATATATTTTACCTTCAACCACCATTGAGATTTACTAAATGAAACAAAATTTTGCTTATGCATGAACAGTATGACGTAGTCATCCTCGGAGGCGGCCTTGCAGGCCTAACACTTTCCTTACAACTTAAAAATGCAAAACCAGGAATTTCGATACTGGTGCTTGAAAGAAGAGAAACAGAAGCAGCAACAGCTGCGCATAAAGTAGGTGAATCCACTGTAGAATTAGGCACTCACTATTTAAGAGAAGTTCTTGATCTAAAGGGTTACCTGGAGGAACATGAGCTTCCAAAACACGGATTACGTTTTTTCTTTAAATCAGAAACAAAAGAAGATATAGCAAGCAGGGTAGAACTTGGACCGCGTCTAAGGCTTCCCGTTCCCAGCCACCAACTCGACAGGGGCACGCTTGAAAATTATATGATGAGGCATACGCGTGAAAAAGGCACGGATCTTCTATTAGGTGCAAAGGTTTCTAATGTTGAACTTTCAAAAGAAGCGGGACATGAGGTCACTTATATAAAAGATGGAAAAGAAGTTACCGTTAAATGCCGCTGGGTTGCTGATGCGTCAGGAAGAGCGAGCGTATTAAAGCGCAAGCTGCAGTTTCAAAAGCCAATGGAACATCATAGCAATGCAGTATGGTGGCGGCTTAAAGGCGTGATAGACATTGATACGTGGACAGATAACAAACAATGGAAATCATTTCTCGAGCCTGGATTAAGATATTTGAGCACGGTTCATTTCATGGATAGTGGTTACTGGTTGTGGGTTATTCCACTTGGATCAAAGAATACGAGTATTGGAATTGTTGCAGACCCGGCCATACATCCGTTTGAAACATTCAACACTTATGAAAAGGCAGTTGAATGGATGAGGGTAAATGAGCCGTTACCCTATAAAATGCTGGAGCCGTTAGGCCAGGGAGACGGCCTGCTTGATTTTAAGATCTTAAAGCATTATGCCCACCATTCAGAAAGAATTTATTCCGATGATCGATGGGGAGTTACCGGTGAATCAGGTGCATTTTTA
The DNA here is from genome assembly GCA_039920685.1 of Ferruginibacter sp. Classification (GTDB taxonomy): domain Bacteria; phylum Bacteroidota; class Bacteroidia; order Chitinophagales; family Chitinophagaceae; genus Ferruginibacter. Next base: position 6,824 of record JBDSDG010000289.1, on the reverse strand, counting down.
GATCCATTGTATTCTCCCGGCACAGATTTTATAGCGATGAATAATTCATGGTTATGTGATCTTATCCTTCGTGATATGGAGGGAGAGGATATTTCCGGCAGGGTGAATATTTATGAAAAATCCCACCTTGCTCTTGTAGATAGCTGGATCCCGGTTTACCAGAATAAATACCTGCTGATGGGAAATACCCAGATCATGGTCATCAAAATTTTCTGGGATTGGGCAACGTACTGGGCGGTTCCTTGTCATCTATTCGCAAACAAAGCATTTACAAATTTGCGTGTGCTTAAAGATCTTTTTGTTTCGCAGGATAGTCTGGGCAGAAAATTTGGCAGGTTAAATAAGACAATGCAAGACCTATTTTTAGAATGGCTTCCTTTAGAAAGCAGGATATTTTCCAACCGCTATATTGATCCGTTTGACTTGTCAGTGCTAAGAAAATTCCAGGAAGAAATCGAGGTGCAAAGAGAGCCGAAGGAATTACTTGAACAGATCGCGAAGAACATGAATACGCTGGAACAATTGGCTGTAGCCATTTTCAGGCTGGTTAGTGCTGAGGTCAATGGAACTTCACCAGATCTGAAAGTGAATCCTTACACAATAAATTTGGGAAAGAAAGAGGACGCCATAGAATTGGATACTGAATCGCAGGATGCAATTGCACCTGCAGAAGCAATTTCAAAAGACGTGGACATCATGTGGTTCTATCCAAAGCCCGCAGTTGAAGCGGCTACCATCTAATTCTATTTTTATTCGATAATTCCTGGAAAAGAAAAACGCCTTAGCATTTAAGCCAAGGCGCACAAAATATTTTCTATAAGATCAATTTACTGAAATAAGCAAAGGCCTATATGCTCCTGGCCCTCTTATGGAAGTTCTTCCGATATAATGATTGCCGTCAATTCTTTTAAAAAACCTGGGCATAACCATTACTTCTTCTTCTCTCGTATCAAAAAGTAATTCTTTAGATACATTGCCCTGGTTGTCGATCTTTGCAACCATCACTTGCCCGCCATATCCATTTTCATGATACTTTGGCGCTTCATCTTCTTCAAGGTCGACATTCTTTTTGTTGTCGAGATATAAGAAGTAATAACCGGTTTCGTCACTTATCATCTTGTAGCCCAATGTTTGAAAAGAATTCGTTCCACGCTGCTTCTTAGGGATCTTTCTTAACCACAGAAAATTTCCCTGTGCATCAATTTTTGCACCTAGAATGTCATCATAATAATAGGTGTAGGTAGTGGTGGTATGATTATTATACGTGGAGGTGCTAACTGTATAATGATATTCTTCCAGCGCAAGGAATACACTGCCATCTTTTTCAACATCGATGTTCCTTACTTTTAAATTTGGCGCCTCATAATCATCTTTTTTCTCTATTTTCCTCCGTGTCCTTGCCTTCTCAAATTTTTCAAGCTCAGCAACAGGAAATTCATAATATCCATTTTTATATTTCACTACTTTGCCATTTTGATCTAGCATGGCAAGAAATACGCCATCAGTACCAGTGCCTTTTGATTTTTTGCTATAGGTACATGACAATACAATATCATGAACGGAATTTTCTATCAATGAAGCTTCCCTGATAAAAAAATCATCCAGGGAAACAGCATATTGCTGTAGCTTTTTTTCTGCATTGAATTTCAATACTTCAAAATGATAACCGGGTTTTCCTGTTTCCTTGTCTTTTTCTTTTCTCTTTTCTGATTCATAAACCTTTGCAAGCATATAGGCATTTCCCTGTGCGTCAACAGTAAAGTCAAGGTTATCCATGATAGCTTCGGTATATGGCATGGTAAATTCGTTGTTCCAGATCTTATTCATCTTCTGGTCAAAAACATACAGGCCGATCTTGTCATAATTTTTCTTGTCATTCCGTTCCTCGGGAACAAGCCGGTAACTAACCAGTAAACGTGTGTTGTTAGCATCGTAGTTGAGATCGTATTTGCCCACCGTTTTGCCTGAATAGCTACCTGGGCCACCAAACCCTCCAAACATACTAAAACCGCCACCACCGTATTCACCAGCGATCTTTGTGGATGAAAATAGTTTTTTATTTGTTTCTGTCATAGTTCCTGTCTTCACATCGATCTTATCAAAATACAAGGATTCTTCTTTTGCACTTTTGTCCCAATCACTATGAAGCCAGAAAAAATTGTTTTCGAAATTCACTACACCTTCATTGTTATGGTTTGCAGTTATATCTAATGGAATTTCTTTTTCACCGGATTGAGAAAGGGTTTTTGCATTGAAGGAGAAAATGTTCAGTTCCTTCTTTTTCAGGAAAAGGTTTACGATGCCTTCTGATTGACTTCCATAGAAGCCCAGGTCATTTGCTCTCTTGGGCAATTCATACTCGGCACCAAGTTTAAAAGTGAATTTTTTATTTTGAGCAAAGGAAAATATGCATGAAAATAAAAGCGCAAATAGTAAAAGGCATTTGTTCATACTGAGGGTATTAAATTTTCTGTTTGATGATTTGCGGTGAAAATATTAATTGTAATTGAATACTAACTATTTTTTTTACTGATGTCATCCTGGTTAAATAAACCGTTGAAGAATTTCAGCAATAAAAAAAGGCTTCCGATCAGAAGCCTATTTGATATCTTAAAATAATTATTTAATGTACTTGCCCAATCTTTTCCCGGCAACAGCGTATGATTCTGCTATTCTTGTTCCGGTATCATAATCGTATCCGCCATATATTCTTCCTGGTGCATTTGCTACGCTAAGTGTTGCAAGCTTTTTCGCCCTGTCGGCAGTTTCAACAATAGTTACCTCTGCATCAATTTCAGCATTCTTCCGGCTGATAACGATGTTGTAGCCAGGTTCAGTAGTAGTGGTTTTAAAGATCATTGTATATTTCGCAGTTGGCTTAACTGTCATTTTACTTGCATCCTGGAATTCATTGATGAACCGTGATTCAAACCTGCCTGCCCTATCAGTAACCCAGCTTTTCGCCCAGGTATCTCCGCGACCCTGTTCTTTTTTATTGTATTCCTCCGTTTTTGCTTTGATATAGTCAGATTCCTTATCATATTTACCCACAGACATTCCATCGTAAACAAATTCAATATTAATGCTTTCCTCACTTTTTAATACTGAAAGATCGCCATCAACCGTTTTTATTTTTTGTGCATTCATATGCATGGAAAGAAACATCAATGCTATCAACCCAAGACACTTGTTTATTAATTTCATTGTAAAATATTTTAGAATTTAAAAAAATAAAAATAATAGAATTTATGGAAACAAAAAACTGTTAATCACCGCCTTTTTTAATAAACTTTCCAATTTTTTGTCCGGATAAAAAATAGGCATCTGCAATTCGTGAACCTGCATCAAAGGCAGCCCCTCTCCATTTATTTTCTTCAGGCCTTTCAACTGAAAGAACCACCAATTTTTTGGTACGGTCTGCTGTTTCTACAATGGTAGCTACGCCATCTATTCCTGCATTTCTTTTGGAAACACCAATACTATACCCGGGCTCCAATGCCTTTGTATTAAAGATGAGTGTATATTTTGCATCTTTGGCCACCGTCATCTTACTTGTCTTTGTAAATCCCAGTATAAACTTTGGCTCAAACATCATTTCTTTATTCTCAGCCCATTTAATTGCCCATGAATCACCTGTGCCTGCTTCTTTGGTATTCATTTCTTTTACCCTGGTTTTAATATATTCCTCTTCTTTGGAATAATCACCAACCCTCATTTTTTCATAAGTGAATTCAATGTTGATCGATTGCTGATCCTTCAATATGGCGAGGTCGCCCTTGTTTTGGCTTACTTCCTGGGCTTGAATTACAGTGCTGAATAAGAATGCAAATATAACTGTTGAAAAAATTCTGGAAATGTTCATGTGGCTGTATTGATTTTATAAAATAATTTGAAATGAGATTAAAATCTCAGCCTTAATTGAAGGCTAAAAAATAGCAGTAAATATAAACAAACAAGGGAAATTCAATCATTGATTTTTTATTTTGATTTTCTTGATAGATTCTTCCGAATTAAGTGTAAGGTCGAGGTGGTTATTTGCCCCGAAAAATCACATGATTTAAATCCTCAACATATTGACCAGCCTTTCATATTATTTTTTTATATCTATCCATAGATGTCATGTAAATGCCACAAAATTGAAATCTTTATTCTATTTTTACGGTTTACCAATTAATTATCAGCATTAGTAAATAAATCGGGCACATGATACATGTTGGAGAAAGAGCGCTTTCTTTAAATGATTTTTCAGATATTCTGTTTAAAGAAAAAGAGGTGGTCTTGGACAAAAATGCCGTTGAAAAGGTGGATGTGAATTTTCAATTCTTAAAAAGCTTTTCTTCTAATAAACTGATCTACGGAATTAACACTGGATTTGGGCCCATGGCTCAATACAAAGTAAGTGAATCTAACCTGCTCCAGCTTCAATATAATCTTATTCGCAGCCATAGCTCTGGTGGCGGGAACCTGATGTCGCCTAAGCTGGTGAAAGCTGTAATGGTAGCACGTTTGAACAGCCTGATGCAGGCGTATTCAGGAGTGCATACGGATACCGTTAAATTACTAGCTAAACTTATCAATAGTGATGTAACTCCCTGTATATACGAGCACGGTGGTGTTGGAGCCAGCGGCGACCTCGTACAGCTTGCTCACCTTGGACTGGTTTTGATCGGGGAAGGAGAAGTGATTTATGAAGAAGAAGTTCATCCAACGATGAACATTTTCAGGAAACTGGGAATAAAGCCATTGTCAATTCACATAAGGGAAGGGCTGGCAATATTAAATGGCACTTCTGCCATGACAGGCATTGGAATGCTGAATATTATCCAGGCTCAGAAATTACTGGAATGGTCTGTCATGCTTTCTGCCATGATCAACGAAGTTGTTGAAGCATTTGATGATCACTATTCATACGAGCTCAACATCGTAAAACACCACAAAGGTCAAAATAAGGTTGCAGCGCAGTTACGTGATATTCTTAAGGACAGCAAAATGATCCGTAGCCGCTCCGAGCATTTATATAATCCTGATAATCTGAACCAGGAAGTTTTTGAAGATAAGGTACAGGAATATTATTCCTTGCGTTGCGTTACCCAGATCCTCGGGCCGATCTACGATACGATCAGCCAGGCAGAAAAAGTGGTGGTTGATGAGCTTAATTCTGTCAATGACAACCCGGTCATCGATCATGAGAATCATAACATTTTCCATGGTGGTAATTTTCATGGTGATTATGTTTCACTGGAAATGGATAAGCTAAAAGTTGCCATCACGAAATTGTCTATGCTTTCAGAAAGGCAATTGAATTATTTGCTGAATGAAAAACTGAATCAAAAGTTTCCGCCGTTTGTAAACCTGGGCGTGCTTGGATTTAATTTTGGCATGCAGGGAATGCAATTCACGGCTACTTCAACTGTCGCGGAAAACCAGACATTATCCTTCCCTATGTATGTGCACAGCATTCCGAATAACAATGACAACCAGGATATTGTAAGCATGGGATGCAATGCAGCGCTGATGACAAAAAAAGTGATCGATAATTCTTTTGAAGTCCTGGGCATTCAAATGATGACCGTTTTACAGGCGATAGATTACCTGGAATGTGTGCCAAAACTCTCATCTGAAACATTGAGTATTTATACAGAAATAAGAAAAATATTTCCTAAGTTTATCGAGGATAGTCCGAAATACAAAGACCTGGAAAGGATCAAAAGTTATTTTGAAAAATCTGACCCGGTTATTTCTTTCAAGATGGGAACCATTCCCGCGTCAATGATATCCTGATCCTTTATAAATTCTTTAATAAGAATACAAAACAATTCACGACCCTTTTATCTTACGCAATACCCAGCAATAAACCAGAAAAATGAAATTTGCATTAATTACAGGTGGCTCAAGAGGAATAGGCAGGGCGGTTTGTATCAAGATGGCAGAAATGGGTTATAATATTCTCATCAATTATAAATCAAATGTAACCGAGGCAAACTTAACACTCTCTATGATCAGGGAGAAGGGAGTGGAAGGAGAGATCATAATGTTCGATGTTTCTGACAGGAATGAGGTGCAATCAGCGTTGGGTGGTTGGATGGAAGCAAATCCGGATAAAGTAATAGAGATATTGGTAAACAATGCCGGTATAAGGGAGGATGCATTGATGATGTGGATGAAAGATGAGCAATGGGATAGTGTTATAAATACAAGTCTTGGCGGTTTTTTTTATGTTACCAGGCTTGTTGTGAACAGTATGCTGATGAAAAAATATGGCAGGATCATAAACATCGTTTCCTTGTCGGGCCTAAAGGGATTGCCCGGACAAACAAATTATTCTGCCGCAAAAGCAGGGGTAATAGGAGCTACAAAAGCCTTGGCACAGGAAATTGGAAGAAAAGGAATAACGGTAAATGCAGTGGCGCCGGGGTTCATCAAAACTGATATGACAGAAGGTCTGAATGAAAATGAATTGAAGGCTTTAATACCATTGAAGCGTTTCGGATCAGCGGAAGAGGTTGCACATACAGTAGCATTTCTTGCTTCGGCTGGTGCATCTTATGTTACGGGAGAAGTGATCTCCGTGAATGGCGGGTTATATTCGTGAAGGAGCTGTTAGCTATAAGCTGTTAGCTGTAAGCTTGTTCATAAGAGGCCTGCTTTCATTAATCCTAAATGTTTGAATTCGTTTAATTAGTGCTTAAAATTCGTTTAATATATTTTCTTAATTCGTGTAATTAGTGTTTTCAATTCGTGTTATAAAAAAATGGATAATAGAGTAGTCATAACCGGTATGGGCATTTATTCCTGCATAGGCAAGAATCTCGATGAGGTTCGTG
>JBDSDG010000288.1:0-4912 GCA_039920685.1 Ferruginibacter sp. | reverse complement strand
TAAATAAGGTCGATCATTTCATTTACACTAACGTCATGGGATAGTGGCTGTGGCTGCACCGGCAATGGTAATCCGGGAAAGCGGCGATGATTGAATCGTACATAATATCCTGACTTTGGCCTTGACTCGATCAATCCTCTTCCTTCCAGTTGGTAATATGCCTGGAAAGCAGTGCCCATACTGATACCATATTCTTCGCTTAATAACCTGACGGAGGGCAGCTTATCACCTATACGCAAAACCTCGTCAGCGATCATTTTCTCCAGGCCATCTGCAACCTGGAGGTAAATATGGTCATCCCCGTTAAAACTTGATTTTGTACGCATGTTATAATGTTTAAAAGGCAGGTAATTAAAATCTGATCTAGTCAAAAATACTAAATCTGAATCTGTTTTTTACGAAATATTTGTGCAAATTTTGTCCTGTCAATGAAATAAAGGATGAACCCTGTTACTATAGTTGATTACCAGCGTAAACACCAGCCTTATTTTGAAAGATTCAACCGCCAGTGGATCGAAGAGTTGTTCACCATGGAACCTGTAGATGAATTTGTTTTGAGAAATCCTGAGGTGGCAATACTTGAACCTGGAGGTGCGATACTGATGGCATTATATGATGGAGTAATAGCCGGAACAGTTGGATTAAGGAAAGTTGATGATGAAAATTATGAATTTACTAAAATGGCGGTTGATATGAATTACAGGCGGAAGGGTATTGCGGAAGCCATTAGTTACGCCAGCTTCGATAAAGCAAAATCATTGGGAGCTACTAAAGTAATCCTTTACTCTAATACAAAAAACGCAGCTGCAGTTAAGTTATATGAGAAGCTAGGTTTTGTGCATGTGGAAGTAGAGCAGGGAGTTTATGAAAGGGCAAATGTAAAAATGATCATCACTATAGAAAACGCGGTTAAAGCTGCAGCAAACTATATTTCATCAGTGGCAGTATAACAATCAACCATGAAAATAATTTATAAAACCGATGTTAAACCAGGTATACACTCGATCATTGAATTATATGAGAATGCCGGATTGCCAAGACCCACAAAGGAGGTAAACAGGATATCTGAAATGTATGAGCATGCAAACATGGTGGTGAGCGCTTGGGATGGTGAAAGATTAATTGGCATCTCAAGATCGCTCACTGATTTTTCCTGGTGTTGTTACCTGGCTGACCTTGCGGTAAGAGATGAATATAAAAAATTGGGGATAGGTAAGAAGCTGATTGAAATAACCAAAGACCAAATAGGAGAAGGATCAATGTTACTATTACTTTCAGTTCCCACTGCAATGGAATATTATCCTAAAGTTGGTTTGAAGGAAGTTACAAATGGATTTATCATTAACCGCAAAAAATAGCATCAAAAAATGTACTTATGGAAGCACTTACAGAAATTCCCGTTCGAAAAATAAGCCACTCAAGAATCGATGAAGTTGATTTTACGCAGCTTGAGTTTGGTAAATACGTTTCTGATCATATGTTTGTATGTGATTATTTACATAGTGATTGGAAAACACCGCAGATCACGCCTTATGCTAACCTTTCATTAAGCCCATCTACGCTGGCATTGCATTATGGCCAAACCGTCTTTGAAGGAATGAAAGCCTTCAGGATGAAAGATGGAAGGATCAATATCTTTAGGATCGACAGGCATTATGAACGGTTCGTAAGATCGCTGGAGCGTATGTGCATGGCAGTTATACCTAAAGATATTTTTGTAGACGGGTTAGTGAAACTTGTGGAACTCGATAAAGCATGGGTTCCATCAAAGTCCGGACATGCGTTGTACTTAAGGCCATTTATGATAGCCAGTGAAGCAAGGTTTGGCGTTAAAATATCTGATGAATACCGGTTTATAATTTTTACGGGTCCCGTACCATCATTATACGCAGATCCGATCAAGGTAAAGGTTGAAACAAAGTATGTGCGGGCTGCCAAGGGGGGAACGGGCTTTGCCAAATGTGGTGGAAACTATGGCGCTTCTTATTATCCTACAAGAGAGGCAAGACTTGAAGGTTACGACCAGGTTTTGTGGACAGATAGCAGCCATGAATACATCGAAGAATCGGGAATGATGAATGTGATGTTTGTCATCAACAATGAGTTGGTTACCGCTCCTTTATCGGATTCAATACTGGATGGAGTTACGAGGGACTCTTTATTAACCCTGGCAACAGACCTGGGATTTAAAACAACAGAACGTGCGATATCCGTTCACGAGTTAGAGATCGCATTTGCCAATGGTACGATTACCGAAGCTTTCGGTGCAGGGACCGCAGCAGTTGTAGCTCCAATCAAAACGATCAACATTAAAGGAAAGGATTTCCACCTTCCTCGCTACAACGATGAAAATATGATGTTTAAATTGAAAGCAAAGCTGGATGCTATTCGAAATGGCACCACAGAGGATGAATACAGGTGGAATTTTATTTTATAATAGCCGTGTAAGTTATTTCACAAAAGATCGAAGGCATTCTTCGGTCTTTTTACTTTGAGATCGATCATGATTCACACTGCTGGTCTCTAATTCCATGGCATCTTTCATTTAAATTTAAAAGTGTAAAATTGCATTCATAATCATACAAGCATATATATGAACATTGAACTGAATAAGAACGAGGATGCAATGAAAATGTCATGGGCCAGGGTAAAGCGTGAACTTGAAAAGATCCATCTCGGCGGTGGGAAAAAAGCAAATGACAAACAAAAGGAAAAGAATAAGCTTACGGCCAGGCAGCGAATTAAATATTTGTGTGATGCCGACAAGCCATTTATTGAATTAGGAAGCTTTGCCGGTTATGAAATGTATGAGGAATATGGTGGGTGTCCGGCAGGCGGCACCGTTAGTGGTGTAGGATATGTAAGGGGAAGGCAGTGTATTATTATGGCAAATGACCAGACAGTAAAGGCGGGAGCATGGTTTCCGATCACCGGTAAAAAGAATTTACGCATGCAGGAGATCGCGATGGAAAACCGTTTGCCTGTTATTTATATCGTGGACAGTGCAGGCGTATTTCTCCCGATGCAAGACCAGATATTTCCCGATAAAGAACATTTTGGAAGAATTTTCAGAAATAATGCAAGGATGAGTGCCATGGGAATCACTCAAATTGCAGCAGTTACCGGTGCATGTGTAGCAGGCGGTGCATACCTGCCTATCATGAGTGATGAAACCTTGATGGTGGAAGGCCAGGGGTCCATATATCTTGCGGGACCATACCTGGTAAAAGCAGCGATCGGTGAAGACATTGACAATGAAACGCTCGGTGGCGCAACAACGCATACCGAGATCTCGGGTATTGCAGATTATAAATTCAAGACAGAGGAAGAATGCCTTGACCAGGTGAAGAGGATCATGGACAAACTTGGGCCAGGACAGAATGCAGGTTTCAACAGGATCAAATCGAAAGATCCTGCAGGCAACCGGTCAGATATTTATAACATCATCAGTGAGGGCAATACAAAGCCTTACGATATGGTGCAACTAATTAATTGTATAGTTGATGTGGATAGTTTTGATGAGTTTAAGCAGGATTATGGAAAAACTATAATATGCGGTTACGGCAGAATAGATGGTTGGGCAGTCGGCATTGTTGCCAACCAACGACTGATCGTTAAGAATAAAAAAGGGGAGATGCAACTTGGTGGAGTGATATATAATGATAGTGCTGATAAAGCAGCAAGATTTATTCTTAACTGTAATCAAAAAAAGATACCACTGGTTTTTTTACAGGACGTGACTGGGTTTATGGTGGGCAGTAGAAGTGAACATGCAGGCATTATAAAAGATGGAGCTAAAATGGTGAATGCCGTTGCGAATTCTGTTGTACCAAAAATAACGATTATCGTAGGAAATTCATATGGCGCCGGTAATTACGCTATGTGTGGAAAGGCTTACGATCCACGTTTTATTTATGCTTGGCCAACTGCCAAGATAGCTGTGATGGGAGGTGACCAGGCTGCAAAAACAATGTTACAAATACAGGTCTCTTCTTTAAAGGCAAAAGGAGAGGTTGTTACTCCGGAAGAAGAAAAAAATATACTTGATAAGATCACACAGGATTATACGAGGCAGACAATACCGTATTATGCAGCTGCGCGGTTATGGATAGACGAGATCATTGATCCTGCTGAAACAAGGAAAGTTATTTCTGAAGGTATTGCTGCTGCAAACAATAATGCCGAGATAAATGATCTCAAAACCGGAGTTTTCCAGGTTTAGGACTGAAAAGATGACCTCTTGAAAGCGCTGGATGACATGTCAAGAAACCCAGATGACATCTCGAAGGTATTAGATGACATCTCAAGGAACCCAGATGACATCTCGAAGGTACAAGATGACATCTCAAGGAACCCAGATGACATCTCCTTTTATGAATGAAATTAAGATATATACTGATGGCGCCGCCCGGGGTAATCCTGGTGCCGGTGGATATGGTGTTTTATTGTTATCAGGCAATCATCGCAAAGAATTATCAAAAGGATATCGGCTAACTACAAATAACAGGATGGAATTAATGGCTGTTATTGCCGGTCTACTTGCCATAAAAAAGAAAGCTCTTCCTGTAACTATTTATTCTGACAGCCAATACGTGGTAAATGCTACAAATAAAGGATGGCTTAACAACTGGATTAGAACGGATTTCAAAGGAGGAAAAAAGAACAAGGATCTTTGGCTTCTATATTATGACCTTTCAAAAAGTTTCAAAATTACATTTGTCTGGGTAAAAGGACATGCTGATAATGTATTAAATAATCGTTGTGATGAACTGGCCACGATGGCAGCTGCTGGAAAGAATTTAGATTTGGATGTGGGGTATGAGGAAGGGTTGTGAAAGGTTTGAGGTTTGAGGTTTGAGGTTTGAGGTTTGAGGTTTGAGGTTTGAGGTTTGAGGTTTGAGGTTTGAGGTTT
>JBDSDG010000287.1:0-3677 GCA_039920685.1 Ferruginibacter sp. | reverse complement strand
GCAAAGGTTTAAAGGTTTAAAGGTTTAAAGTGTAACACATTTGAATAGTAACCTTTAAACCCTTAAACCTTTTAAATTTTTAAACAATTCACATGGCAACAGTTGAAAGAGAGAATATCGGTTTGTTAACTGATAAGCTGATCGTTAAAATAAAAAAAGAAGATTACCTGCCTTCTTTCGATAAAAAATTAAAGGAGTATTCGAAGACTGCAAATATTCCTGGATTTAGAAAGGGAATGGTTCCGCAGGGCATGATCAGAAAAATGTATGGCGCCTCTATATTTTCTGACGAGATACTGCGTGCAGTTGAAAAGCAACTTTACAATTACCTGAATGAAGAGAAGCCCGAAATATTTGCTCAACCCTTGCCATTGGAAAATGATCTTGGTAAGCTTGATATGAATAATCCGGTGGATGTTGATTTTGGATTTGAGATCGGCCTGAAGCCCGTTTTTGAAATACCAGCTTTTGATAAAGCAAAACTTACGTTTCACAAAGTTGAGGTGACAGATGACATGGTGAATGAGGAGATAAACAGGATGATGATTAAGGCAGGAAAAATGACCGAACCGGAGACCATCGATAACGAAGAAAATGTATTAAATGTTTTATTTACCGAAGCAGATGGGGATGGTAATACTATTGAAGGTGGAATAGCTAAAGAGAATTCCGTGTTGCTTAAATACTTTAGCCCGGCAATGAAAGATCAATTGATGGGCAGGAAGGCTGGCGATTCATTCATTTTTCAATTGAGCAAAACATTTGAAGGTGATAAGCTTGAAATGATGTTACAAGACCTTGAGTTTGAAAAACATGATATGGTTGCAGCAGAAAAATATTTCAAGTTGGAAATTGTCAAGGTTGGCCTTATAGAAAAAAGAGAAATGGATGAATCTTTTTTTAACGAGGTTTATCCCGGGAAGAACATTACAACTGAAACAGAATTGCGTGATACCTTAAAAGAAGAGATAACGAAGTATTGGGATTCACAAAGCCGCAATCAATTGCATGACCAGTTGTACCATTACCTCGTTGATGAAACAAAAATGGACTTCCCGGAGACCTTTTTAAAGCGCTGGCTGCAAACCGGTGGTGAGCAGGCAAAGACCGCAGAGCAAGCAGAAGCTGAATTCCCGACATTTACCAATCAATTGAAGTGGACACTGATCAGTGACCGTCTCACAAGAGAAAATAGCCTGGAAGTTAATGAGGCCGAACTACGCGATCACATGAAACAAGAAGTAATGCGCTATTTTGGCCAGATGAATTTAGGCGAAGACACAAGCTGGCTGGAAAGTTATATTGACCGGATGATGAAAGATGAGAAACAGGTTGATGCAACTTATCGTCGTCTTGTGACAGAAAAATTATTCAATTGGATAGAATCTCAAACTACGCCAAAAGAAAAGAAAGTTACTGCTGAGGACTTAACTGCGATGCAGCATAATCACCAACATTAATAATTTGGAAATGAGGCAATTTGGCAATTTGGAAATGAAGGACAAATAATTTGGAGATTTGGCAATTTGGAAATATAGGCAGGATATCACCCCATAGGCTAATATATTTCACGAACCACTATAAATAAAAAATTTGGGGACGGGTTTACCATCTCCAAATTATCCCATCTCCAAATTTTCAAATTTATTTCACGTACTTATCAACCTTATTGCCATCAACATCCAGGTCTATGATCTCATAGCCCATTTGCTGAAGTCCGGGTAAGATCTTTGCCCGGTCACCAACCAATAAAATATTCATCTTATCATATACAAGATATTTCTTTGCAAGGTCATCTATCTCCTTTTTAGTAATACCTGATAAAATGGAATTCTGAGTTTGTACAAAATTTCCGGGAAGCTTGTAATCCAGTATTCTTTTTATGAAACCGGATTTTTGCCCGATCGTTTCATATTGCAATGCATCCCTTTGAGTAATTGCACTCTGCGTGAATTTGATCTCATCTGCATTGATACCGGAAGCAGCATATAATTTTATTGCCTTCATCAATTCATTCAATGCACTGTCTGTAGCATCGGTCCTTATCCCCGAACTGAAGGAATATGATCCATCGTATTCATCACCTGTGAAAGAAGAACGTGCGCCGTATGTCCAGCCTTTATCTTCCCGGAGGTTCATATTCAATCGACTGTTGAAACCACCGCCCAGAACATAATTCATCAGGCCTGCTTTATAGTATTCACCTGTTGCATCATATTTTAAGCCTGTTTGATATCCAACACGGAATTCAGTCTGTGCGGCTTTGGGAACGTCAACCAAATAGATCTTCGTTTTGGATATTTCCGGTGTTCCAACTGGTTTTGGTAATACAATTTTTTTATTTGGTAGTTTATTAAGGAATGCCAGTTTGGGCTCAATTTCCTTTTCAGTGATATCCCCAACAATGACCACTTTAGTTCCCTGGGAGGTCATGTAGTTATTATAGTATTCCTGAACATCAGAAAGCTTCAGGTTTTTTATCGTATACTCCGTACCGTTGTCTCTCATTCCCCAGATATTATTCCCTGCATTCAATTTTGTAAACACGGCAGAAGCAATACTGGCCGGCTGCGATTTATATTGCTTAAAACTCTCAATTGCCTGTTTCTGTAAGCGATCAAATGCCTCAGGTGTAAAGTTTGGATTGAATATTCTTTCATCCAATAATTCCAGAGTCTTATCAATATTCTTTTTAAGGCTCTGAACGGTAAAGGTTATATTATCCAGGTTGTTGGAAACTGAAATGCTGCTGCCTAGCTTTTGCAATTCAATTGCCATTTGTTCTGCGGAATACTTCTTCGTGTCTTCATTGAACATATCAGCTACAACGCTTGCCAGTCCTACTTTAGAAGTGTCCTTTGCCTGCGCCAGGTGTCCTCCCGGGATGCTTACGGATATTGTAATAACCGGTACTTCAGTGTTGGCCGTTCCGATCATTTTTATCCCGTTTGCGAGATCTTTTTTCCAGAATGGAGGAACTTTTACAAGCGGGTTTGCACCATTTCCCGGTAATTGTTTACGGTCCCAGTTATCTGTTCCCTTCACATAATTTAAACCTGCATATCCATAATCCGGTTTTACATATTTACTTTCATCGATCTTGTAATTATCAGGTGCAGCTATAAGATTTTCCATTCCTTTTGTCAGCACACTAACCGTAGTGCTATGCTTGTCTTTAATATAGTTATTATACACACGCAATACGTCCTCCTTTGTAACTGAACGGTGCATGTCAAGTATCTTACCGATCATGTTTGGGTTTCCGGTAAAGGTCTGGAAAGC
The DNA here is from genome assembly GCA_039920685.1 of Ferruginibacter sp. GTDB lineage: Bacteria > Bacteroidota > Bacteroidia > Chitinophagales > Chitinophagaceae > Ferruginibacter. The sequence goes on along the minus strand of JBDSDG010000287.1, from coordinate 395 downwards.
CGCAAGCTGCGCTATTTTTCCCGACACAGATTGCAATCCGTTGATGTATTGCGCTTCAATGTATCCTTTGAATTTAGCAATGTCTTCGTCCGTAACTCCTCGTTTTTCAAAAGCCACAAAGGCATCTTTTAAAAGTGAATCCATTGCCGCCAAAGATTTTCCAGGAAATGGCGTGACAGAAAAACTGAATTCCCCTGCTAACTCCGTCAGCTGGCTGCTGGCATTAGCCTGCAAAGCCTTCTTTGGCTTAACCAGTTGCTGGTAAAGAACAGAAGTTTTTCCCTGTCCCAATATCTGTGCAAGACAGGCAAGTGCGGCCATATCTTTATCATAAATTGGCACAGTCGGGAAGGTTTTTGCAAGTTGTGGAAGCCTGGCATAATTATCAACATAAG
>JBDSDG010000286.1:0-8911 GCA_039920685.1 Ferruginibacter sp. | reverse complement strand
ATCATTGCAGTTACAGCAAAAGCAATGAAGGGCGACCGTCAGAAGTGTATTGAAGCAGGCGCTTCCGATTATATTACCAAGCCTTTAAAGATCGACCAGTTGTTATCTTTGATGAGGGTTTGGTTCTATAAGTAAGGTTCGAGAAAGTTCAACACGTTTAAAAGTTCAAAAGGTTGAAAGTTCAGGAAGTTCAAAACAACCTTTGGAACTTATCAAACTTTTGGAACCTGGATCTTTTGGAACATTTAGGATTAACGAAATTAATTGTACTGCATGCAGAAGATTCTCCTGGTAGATGACAGGGAAGATAATTTACTTTCAATAGAAACGATCCTTGAACAGGACGGCTATATTTTTGTAAAGGCATCTTCCGGAAAAGAAGCGCTTAAGATCTTGCTGAAGGAATTTGATTTTGCTATGATATTGATGGATGTTAATATGCCAAATTTAAATGGGTTTGAAACAGCAACCCTGATCTATGAAAGGGAAAGATTGCGGCACATTCCGATCATTTTCATCACAGCTAATAATTACGGAGAAGAAAATATTTTTAAAGGCTACCGGGCAGGTGCAGTTGATTATATTTATAAACCGATCAATGCAGGCTTGCTGAGGGCAAAGGTTGCGATGTTCATCGACCTGTATAAAAAAAATCACCGGTTGATCGCACAGGAAAAGAAGCTGCTGGTAGTTAACCAAATTCTTCAGAGGGAAATTGAAGAAAGGAAAAAATCAGAGGAACAGGTCAACCAGCTGAATCAGCAATTAATGGATCATATCCTCCAGTTAAAATCCACGAACGAGGAGCTTGATAATTTCGCTTATGTAGCATCGCATGATCTTCAGGAGCCGTTGAGAAAGATCCGGACCTACAGTGATATGCTCATTAAGAAATGCAGCGAAACCCTTAATGGCTCTGCAAATACTTACCTGGAAAAAATAGATAAGTCAACTAAAAGAATGCAGCAGTTGATAGATGATATCCTTTCTTTTTCAAAATTATCAAATACCCCGGATGACTTTTGCGAGACTGACCTTAATAGTATTTTAGAGCAGGTGGTAACAGACCTCGACCTGGCAATAGAGGATAAAAAAGCCAGCGTTAACATCGGGAAATTACCAAATCTGAAGGTGATCCCTGTAATGTTCCGACAGCTTTTTCAAAATCTGCTTTCCAATGGGCTTAAATTCTCAAAACCTGAAGTTCCCCCCAGCATTGAAATTTCTGCAGACATAATAAAAGGGATAATGATCCCGGGGATCAAACATCATCTATATAACGAAGACTTCCATGCGATATCATTTGAGGATAACGGTATTGGCTTTGAAGATAAGTATGCTGCAATGATATTTGTGATCTTCAAAAGACTTGAAAACCATCGGCAAGGTACAGGTATTGGTCTGGCAATTTGTAAGAAGATCGCTGAAAAACATGACGGCCACATATACGCATCCAGCAAGGTAGATGTTGGATCAAAATTCGTTATTGCATTGCCTGTAAAAAAACAACTCTCCGGAAATTTTTTATAAATTTGCAATGGATCCAGCCTGGTTAATTACTCACATTTTATAAGTTAATCTATAATTAATTTGAATTATTCCGCCTGATTTATATTTTTGACAATATATTATTTGCCGGCATTTCTGAAAGTAAATTACCAGCATGTATCCCGAAGATCACCGCGATCAGCAATATTTTGAAAATAAAAAATTTATCAATTTCCTTTCTGAATGGTCATCCTTTCACCTCATCATAGCTGATGATGATGAAGACGATATTGAATTGTTTGAAAAAGCCTTCCTGGAGATCGGGCCCGATTTTGTTATTTCCAAAGCTAATGGCAGCGACGAACTTCTTACTAAATTACTGGAAACGAACCCTCTCCCCGACCTTGTGATCCTTGACCTGAATATGCCGGCTAAAAACGGATTTGAGATCTTGCAGGAGATCAGGTTCCATAAAAAGCTATCTGATATTCCTGTTATGGTCTACTCCACAACTGCTAATACTGAACAGGTTCATAAAACCTTCGAACTTGGGGCCAATATGTATTTGCAAAAACCTAATAACTTCCAGGGAATTAAATCCCTCATTAAAACAATTCTATCCATGAATCCTGCCCTCTACATTCCGCAGGCTACAAAAGAATCATTCTTATTTAAGGTGCAATAATGCAAATTGCATTTAATCCTTTATTATTTCAGCAGGAAAATCCTTTTTTGTATTTTTGTGTTCACACAAACTATGAACACTTATTCCTCATACGATCCATTTGCAGCTCCTGAACTTGATGTGGAATTGCTCACAGAAACGGAAGTCAACCACTCACTTGTTGTCTGGAATGATGAAGTGAATACTTTCGAATGGGTGATTGAAACACTGGTAGACATTTGTCACCATTCACGGGAACAGGCTGAACAATGCGCTATGCTTATCCACACAAAAGGGAAATATGCAGTAAAGAAAGGCAGTTACGAATTGCTAAAACCGCAGTGCGACGCTATCACTGAACGCAAGATCGGTGCAACTATTGAGTGACCAAAGTTGTACCTGCATGAGTTGCACTTTCAAATCTCATTTTCTTTGAGGGATTGGCAGCAGCATATGAATATATACTGTTGCGGATAAAATCATTGTCGGAATATGGTTCGATCTTATTTTTAAGTTCTGATACGTTCAGTACTGCTTCATTTGCATTTAAATATCCCATCCCCCAAAAGCTTCCTCTCTCGATCAGCAAGTATAATTTTTCCTCTTTTGTCAAACCTTCATCAACGATAGCGAAAGTCGGCAGCTGTTTTTCCAGGCTCTCCAGTGCTACTTTTATTTTGCCGTTATATATTAATGGTGGATCTAAAAATTCTATATCTTTTTCTGATAAAGCGGTCTTGTCCATAAAGCAGAGTTTTTCATTGAGATCAAATTCATCGATCATTCGTTTTAATAAAACCATTCCCTCGTGCAACAGGTTAAAATGGTATACAGCCGGATAGTTTTTTTTCTTTTTGTCGATCGCAAGCCGCATATAGCCTCGTCCGTCCTCGAAACAATACAGTCCAAATTTTTGTGCCGGTTGCTTCTGGCTATCATTATATTTTGGCCATAACCTTTTGATCTCTGTGCTTTCAAGAACGAGTGCCTGCAATTCGTTGGCGCAACATGTATGTGTGATCTTTGAAACGTGCCTCAAAAAATACTGGCGTTTTTTTGCTGCATCGTTGTGTGTGAAATGGCTGCTTACTCTTTTTCTTATATTGATTGCTTTACCAACATAGATCACCTTTCCTTTTATATTGTGAAAATAATATACACCAGGAGAAGATGGTAACTGCTGGATTTCTTTTTTTTCGAGGTTTGTGGGCAACCATTGTTCTGCAGAAGACCTTTTGAGCATGGCTTCAATGTGAATTGATCCTCCATGTTGTAAATATTTTTCAAACAAGACAACGGTGGCTCTTGCATCGCCATCTGCCCGGTGACGATCTTCGATAGGAATTTGCAAGGACCGGCAAAGGTTGCCCAAACTATAAGAATTCAATCCCGGGAATACTCTTCTGCCAAGCCTTACGGTGCAAAGTTTTTTCACAATTAATTCAAAGCCACACCTTTTTAAGTGATGCCTGATAAAAGAAAAATCGAAGTTTACATTGTGTGCGATAAAAATATTGTTCGAAAGAATATCATAGATCTCCTTTGCTTTTTCTTCAAACAAGGGTGCGCTTGCAACCATGGCATTGCTGATGCCGGTAAGGGATGTAATGAAATATGGTATTTTCTGAAGTGGGTTAAACAGTGTCGTAAAATGATTGGTGACACAAATTCCATCATGAACATAAATGGAAATTTCAGTGATGCCATTTGCCGATGCATGGCCGCCGGTGGTTTCTATATCTACAATTGCGTACAAAGGAAAGTTGAAAGGTTTAAAATTGAAGGTTATTAAACTCAAAAGCAAATTACTAATTAATTTAGTTGTTCTGAAAAAAATGTTGCATTTGGCTGAAAAAGCACAAGTGTGCGACGCAACCTTGCAACATTGAAATACATCAGCCGGGAACATAATTATATACAACCCTGTTTTTGTATTTTTACAAACTTTCAAAAAACTGAAATGATAAATGGAACTGAGCAAGAATTTTGAGCCGGGAGCAACAGATGAGAAATGGTATAGCCACTGGATGGACAAAGGATATTTTTTTAGCTTCCCTGACGAAAGGGAGCCTTATACAATTGTAATACCTCCTCCAAATGTTACGGGAGTGCTCCATATGGGCCATTGCCTGAATAATACGATACAGGATATTTTAATTCGCAAGGCCAGGATGTCGGGAAAGAACGCTTGCTGGGTGCCGGGCACAGACCATGCTTCTATAGCAACCGAAGCGAAAGTTGTATCCATGTTGCGGGAACGGGGGATCAGCAAATCTTCTTTGAGCAGGGAAGAATTTTTAGGATATGCATGGGAATGGAAAGAAAAATACGGAGGCATCATTTTACAGCAATTGAAAAAACTTGGCTGCAGCCTTGACTGGAACCGGACATCATTCACTATGGATGACAATTACTACCGGTCTGTGATAAAGGTTTTTAATGACCTGTATAGAAAAGGCCTTATCTATCGTGGAAAGCGCATGATAAATTGGGATGTGAAGGCGTTGACGGCTTTGAGTGATGAGGAAGTGATAAGGAAAGAAACGAAGCAAAAACTTTATTTTTTAAAATATCAAATCAGTGATGAGTTACGAGTTGCGAGTGACGAGTTGGAAGCAACCCGTAACCTGCAACACGCATCCAATAACTATATTACCATTGCGACCGTGCGCCCGGAGACCATCATGGGCGATACAGCGATCTGCGTACACCCGGACGATGAGCGCTACAAACACCTGCATGGCAAATTTGCAATTGTGCCTTTGATAGGCCGACGTATCCCGATCATTACCGATGATTATGTTTCTATCGAGTTTGGTACCGGCGCTTTAAAAGTTACTCCTGCGCATGACATGAATGACAACCAGCTTGGTAAAAAACATGGTCTTGAAGTGGTAGATATTTTTAATGATGATGGTACGCTGAGTCCCGATGCGCAGATATTTATCGGGCTTGACCGGTTTGAAGCAAGAAAAAGAATAGTTGTAGAGCTGGAAGAAAAAGGCTTCCTATTAAAATCGGAAGAATATACAAGTGAAGTTGGCTATAGTGAACGCACAGACGCAGTTGTTGAGCCACGCTTAAGCCTGCAATGGTGGGTAAGTATGAAGGAATTGAGCGGGAAGGCCCTGGAAGATGTAATGAAGGATGAGATAAAATTTCATCCTGCCAAATTCAGGAACACGTACAGGCATTGGATGGAAAATATCAAAGACTGGTGTATCAGCAGGCAGCTTTGGTGGGGCCATCGTATACCTGCATGGTATGATGAACAAGGTAATTATGTGGTAGCAGAAAATGAAGCAGAGGCGATGGAGAAATACTTTGAGCTGTATAATAAAGACGGTGCCGGGCTTAAACAAGATGAAGATTGCCTTGATACGTGGTTTTCTTCCTGGTTATGGCCATTCGAGGTATTTAAAGGTTATTCAGATCCGGGGAATGCCGATGTAAAATATTATTATCCAACGAATACATTGGTGACTGCACCTGAGATCATTTTTTTCTGGGTAGCAAGAATGGTGATGGCCGGTGAAGAATACATGAAAGAAAAGCCATTCGACGATGTTTATTTTACCGGGATCGTTCGGGATAAACAAGGCAGGAAGATGAGTAAAAGCCTGGGGAATTCACCTGATCTCCTTGCGTTGATAGATAAATATGGAGCGGATGCAGTAAGGTTTGGGATCATGATCGCATCACCTGCAGGAAATGACCTCTTGTTTGATGAAAGCTCACTGGAACAAGGCAGGAATTTTAATAACAAGATGTGGAATGCATTGAAGCTGGTGAAGTTGTGGAAGGAAAGGCAAGCTGTTAGCGGTGATCTGTTAGCTGTTAGCCCGCAAACCGCTCCTGATAATTTTGCTGTTCAGTGGTTTGAAAATCGGTTAATAGAAGTTACAGTGGAAGTGGATTCGCTGATAAAACAATTCCGTTTGAGCGAAGCCTTGAAAACGGTGTATTCATTGATATGGGATGACTTCTGCAGCTGGTATTTAGAGTGGGTAAAGCCAGGATTTAAACAACCGATCGATGTTAATATTTATAACAAAACGATTCAATTTTTCACAGAGCTGATGCAACTGCTGCATCCATTCATGCCTTTCATTTCAGAAGAGATATATCATTTGCTGGATGAAAGAAAGGATGACCTATGTGTTAGGCAATTTAATAATGTTGGTAGTATCAATATTAATATCCTTGAAAAAGGAAGTTTGCTGAAAGAGGTAATAACAGGTTTACGGGATGTAAGAAATAAGCAACAATTGAAACCGAAAGAATCGATCGAGATCATTATTGATAGCGCAAATAAGGATAATTACCACGATATTGAAATGATTCTTGGCAAGCAGGTAAATGCAAAGTCAATTTCGTATACGTCTACAGCTATACCTAATTCGATATCCAGTGTGATCGGCAAGGATAAATTTTATTTGATGTCAGAACAGGTGATCAATACCGGTCAGCAAAAAGACGATCTTGAAAAAGAGCTAAACCATTTAAAAGGTTTCCTGTTGACTGTAGAAAAAAAGTTGGGCAATGAAAAGTTTGTAAATAATGCAAAGCCTGAAGTGCTGGCATTGGAACAAAAGAAAAAAGAGGATGCGGAGATAAAGATAAGAGTGATAGAAGAGAGTTTGGGGGCGCTTTGAGCTGACCCGTGCATTGCCAAAGCCAATAACCTCACCCCAACCCCTCTCCGAGGGAGAGGGGCTAAGTAACGATTAAGTTAAAATCAAAATTGCGATAATAATGTTTTGTAGATTCGTTTAATGAATAATACCATTAATATGCGCACTGAATTCAAAACATTACTGCTGTTAGTATTTACATGTTTTTTCATAGGAACTAATTACGGCCAAAAAATTGCCGGCAAATCGAATATTGTAACGATTAAAAATTATAAGCCGCCGAAACTGACTACGTCACTTGGATCGTTTGCTGATAGTTTACAAACAGTTCCAACCCCACAGGCAGAAGTGATCATTGCATTGCCCCTAACAATTACAGACGCAAAAAAAAATTCGTATACCGTTTCATCTTATAATTTTTTATACAAAAGAAGGGTTGTTACAGAAGATGAAGCAACAGGAAAAGTTAGTCCCGCAAGTAGTGTGACATCAGGAATGTTTAAGTCGGTTCCCCTCCCTACTATTTGGATCGAGCAGGTGAGAGAGAATCTTAAGCCCGGCGAGGAATTATACTTCTTCGATATCATTGTAAAAGATGCACAAGGTAGGGTTATGTATGCTCCTAATTTAAAGATCGTTACTCAATAATATGTTGCAGGTAAGGAAAGCTGCAATGGTGGATGTTGATCTTATTCAACAACTTGCACACGATACCTGGCCGATTGCCTACAAAGGTATCATTACCCCGGGACAGATAAAATATATGCTGGAGCTTATTTACAGCAAACCATCACTCAGCAGGCAAATAGAAATACTACATCATCAATTCGTTATCATTTATGAAAGTAACAGGGCTATCGGTTTTGCATCTTATTCAGTGAAAGAGAATTCAGACAATGATATATTCCGTTTGCATAAGTTATATGTATTGCCGCTTCAAATGGGAAAAGGGATCGGAAAATCTTTATTGACATTCGTTATTGACCAGGCTAAACAACAAGGTGCAGGGATATTGGAATTAAATGTGAACAGGAAGAATCCGGCGATTGATTTTTATAAGAAGCAGGGATTTGAAGTTGCATGGGAAGAAGATATAGATATTGGGGAAGGATATTTTATGAATGATTATGTGATGGAGAAGAACCTCACCCCAGCCCTCTCCGAAGGAGAGGGAGTATGATCCGATTTAATTCGTGATCCTTACCTCACCCCAGCCCTCTCCGAAGGAGAGGGAGTAGAATCCAGGAAAAAATGGTGTTTGTTTTAGATTCGTGTAATTAGTGTTTAAAATTCGTGTTGTAAAAATTTAAAATACGACCTGGTGCGTCTCCTTAATGATCCCCATTACAAATACACTCTGCACATTTCCCATATTCTCTATCTGGCTTAAACGATTAACATGAAAGTCATAATAACTATCCATGTTTTCTTCAACCACTTTTAACATAAAATCAAATTCTCCTGAAATGTTATAGCACTCTATCACTTCATGTAATTCATTGATGGCTTTGATGAATTTCATACCCGCATTCTTACTGTGTTCCTTCAATGAAACATAACAAATGACCATCAATCCCTTTTTTACTTTTGCATGATCAACAAGCGTTGCGTATTGTTTTATTACACCTGCCTGTTCAAGCCGTTTAATTCTTTCATGAACCGGTGTGGTACTCAAGTGTATTTTTGTGGAGATCTCCTTTACCGTCATCCTGGCATTTTCCTGCAGCAATCGCAATATTGCAAGGTCATTTTTATCCAATGTGGGAACTGCAATAGTTGTTTGTTCTTTTTTTACTATTCTTTTCATGATGATTTATAGTTTTATCCTACTATGTAGTCAAATAATGGACATCTATTCCAAATTTACACAAACCTGTGGGATATTCTTCTAAATAACTAGATTTGCATTCTAAAAAATATATTATGTCAACCATCACAGAAAAAGGAATTGATTTTAGCCTTGCTCACAAGGTAAAAGATATGAGCCTCGCAGCCTGGGGCCGCAAAGAGATCATGTTGGCTGAGGCGGAAATGCCGGGATTGATGAGTCTACGTGCAGAATATGGTGCAAGTCAGCCGTTGAAAGGTGCACGCATTGCAGGCTGCCTTCACATGACGATACAAA
>JBDSDG010000285.1:0-3506 GCA_039920685.1 Ferruginibacter sp. | reverse complement strand
GATACTAACACCGCAGCTGACAGGATACGTGGTTAATACTGTTGTGCATTCGATCAAAACCTCGCATACAGCACAACCGGCCCTATCAACAATAAGCCATGATGTGCTGGTTCAGATGTTGATAGACAAATTCAATACACTTCCGTTTGATAAGCAGATCCTCTTTACAGGGATTGTACTCATCGTGCTTGCCATCATCAGTGGGTTTTTTATGTTCCTCATGAGGCAGACTATTATTGTGATGAGCCGGCACATTGAATATGATCAGAAGAATGAGATATTCGGCCATTATCAAAAACTGGATACGGCCTTTTATAAAACGCATAGTACCGGTGACCTGATGAATCGTATAGCCGAAGACGTAAGCAGGGTAAGAATGTATACTGGTCCGGCTATTATGTATTTCATTAACCTTGCAGCTGTGATCGGCTTCAGCATTTATTTTATGCTAAGGTCTGATGTAAAACTTACCATCGTTGCTCTTTGTCCATTGCCAATTCTCGCGCTAACAATATATTTTGTAAATACCATTATCAATAAAAAGAGTGAGCGGATACAATCTTTGCTAAGTGCTTTAACTACAAATGCACAGGAATCTTACTCCGGGATCCGTGTCATCAAATCTTTTGTTGAAGAAAAGGCCATGTTGGGTTATTTTAAAAAGAACAGTGAAGATTACAGGAGCAATGCATTGAGCCTTGCAAAAACAGAAGCCATTTATTTCCCGAGCATGGCATTGTTGATAGGGCTAAGCACGTTGATCACTATCATGGTTGGTGCATTGGACGTTGCGAATCATGTTCCGGGCGCAACAGTTGGAAAGATCGCTGAATTTGTTATGTATATCCAGATGCTGACTTTTCCTGTAAGTGCTATTGGCTGGACCGCGAGTATGACACAAAGGGCTGTTACCTCGCAAAAAAGAATAAATGAATTTTTACTTACTTCGCCTATCATAAAAAATGACCCTAAAAATGTAAGTGCGACTCTCGAAGGAAATATCAACTTGTTGAATGTGGATTTTATTTATCCGCATACTGGCATTCATGCGATCAGGGATCTTACATTAAACATCAGCAGGGGGGAGCGGATAGCAATTGTTGGAAAAACAGGATCAGGAAAATCCACCATTGCACAATTACTCTTACGAATGTACGATGCACAAAAAGGAATGATAAGTTTTGATGGCATACCGATCAATAAGATCAGCCTTTCATCGCTTCGATCACAAATAAGTTATGTGCCACAGGATGTTTTTCTGTTCAGCGATACCGTTAGTAACAATATAAAGTTCGGAAAAAATACTGCCCGTAGTGAGGACGTTATTACGGCTTCGAAAAATGCAGTTGTTTACAATGAAATAGAGAAGTTCAGCCATAGATTTGAAACGATGATAGGGGAGCGGGGTGTTACATTAAGTGGTGGACAAAAGCAAAGAATATCCATAGCCCGTGCATTGATCAAAGATCCGCAGATTGTCATATTCGATGACTGTTTAAGTGCTGTTGACGGAAAGACCGAAAAAGAGATCATTACAAACTTATATTCCTACCTGCAGGATAAAACCGCGATCATCATTACGCACAGGATATTTTCACTATTCAATTTTGATAAGATCATTGTGATGGATGAAGGCCGAATTGCTGAGCAAGGTGCTCACGAGGAATTAATGGCTAAAAATGGCCTTTATGCAGCTATGTATATACGTCAACAGGCACGTGAAAAACAAATGTCCGGCAGTGAAAGTGGCATATAATAATTTTGACCGTATTTAGATTGCATTTATTTTGCCATATCAAAAACAAATCTATCTTTGTCACACTATTATTACATACTTTAATAAAAAAACAAATACCGTGGCGTACGAGAACAACGACAAGAAAATTGAAAGCGTTTACAGTAATCGTGTAAAGGCAGGCAAACGCAGAACTTATTTTTTTGATGTAAGGGAAACACGTGGAAATGATTTTTTTCTGACGATTACTGAAAGCCGTAAGCGTTTTGATACAGATGGCTATGACAGGCATAAGATCTTTTTATACAAAGAGGATTTCAATAAATTTGTAAAAGGATTAAATGAGGCAGTGGATTATGTGAAAACTGAATTGATGCCTGATTTTGATTTTGATGCATTCAACCATGACAACCAGTTTGAAGGTGAAGAGGGACAACAGCCAATGGCAGCAGAACCAGGCCCGGTTACCATGTCTGAACATGTTCCAACTGAAAGTACGCCTGAAGTAAAACAGGAGCCCAAAGCAGAACAGGATGCTGAAGAGATCAACAAACCTGACAACAATCTACATTCAGAGGAAGTTGATAAATGGTAAATCCCTAATCTATTATAAATGATCCCCTTGAAAAAGGGGATTTTTTTATGCCTTCATTTTCTTGTATTCTTTGATCAGGTTATTTGTAGAACCGTCGTGTGATGTTACATCAGTATCCGCTTCTAATTCCGGAAGTATTTTTTGCGCCAGCATTTTGCCGAGTTCAACACCCCATTGATCAAAGCTGTATATATTCCATATCACTCCCTGCACAAAGATCTTATGTTCATATAACGCGATCAGCATACCAAGCGTAAATGGTGTTATTTTTTTTATGAGGAAAGAATTTGTTGGCCTGTTCCCTTCAAATACCCGGTAGGGATCATTATGCGGAGTGCCATTCATCAACGCTTCTGTTTGTGCAAAGAAATTACTCATCAATATCTGGTGATGATCACCAATGTCATTATGCGTTTGTGCTGCTCCGATAAAATCACAGGGTATTACCTGTGTTCCCTGGTGGATCAATTGATAGAACGCATGCTGTCCATTAGTTCCCGGTTCGCCCCAAATAACAGGCCCGGATTGGTAGGTTAATTTCTTTCCATTCCGGTCAATATATTTTCCATTACTTTCCATGTTCCCTTGTTGAAAATATGCAGCGAACCGGTGAAGATATTGGTCGTACGGTAGTATTGCTTCAGTGGAAGTGCCGTAAAAATTCCGGTACCAAATTCCTATCACTGCCATCAATACAGGTATATTGTTTTCAAATTCTGTTGCCTTAAAATGTAGATCAGCATTATATGCTCCTTGTAAAAGTGCATCGAAATTATCATAGCCAATAGTAAGCGCAATCGACAACCCGATCGCACTCCATAAACTGTATCGTCCACCAACCCAGTCCCAAAACACAAACATGTTTTTTGCATCTATTCCAAACCTTTCTACTTCTGTAGTATTTGTACTGAGTGCTACAAAATGCTTTGCTATATCATTTTCATTACCACCGTTCTCCAGGAACCAGGAGCGGGCTGTATGAGCATTTGTCATTGTTTCCTGGGTTGTAAAAGTTTTACTGGCGATCAGGAAAACCGTTTCATCTGCTGTGATCTTTTTAAACGTTTCAGAAATGTGTGTGCCATCGATATTGCTTACAAAATATGGCTGGATTCCTTCCTTCCAATATGGCTTTAATGCCTCGGAAACCATCACAGGCCCAAGGTCACTTCCGCC
>JBDSDG010000284.1:0-15460 GCA_039920685.1 Ferruginibacter sp. | reverse complement strand
CTCCTTCTGCTTTTGCAGCATCATTTAAATTCTTCGTGTACGCGGCTGCGTGCTTACTGTAATGGATCTCCATGGTCATGGCATCTATTACATCTTCAAGTGCCGTATAACTGTATGGTAGGGGTTTTTGATCAAACCCTGTGGAGCCGGTAGGCCTGATTGGTTCAACACCTGTGGCAAACGAGCTCAGAGAAGACAATCCTAAAGTGATTCCTGCAGCGCTCGCGGCGGTATTTTTAATAAACCTTCTTCTGCCATTTTGAAACTGATCCATAATTATGTGATTTAACTGACGTTATTCTTATTCTTAAATGTACGTAACATCGGGCGTATTTTATGGAAGGCCCTGTAATAAAATTCCTTATTAAAAAGCTGCGAATCATGCATTGCTTTATAGGTAAAAAAAATGCCAACAGGAGTTAATGTCAATACCGCCAGCCACATACCCGTGAACGGTGAAACAATACCATCTCTCGCAAATTTTTCTCCAAACATATTCAACAGGTGAAAGATGAGGAAAAAAACAATTGCAGCAACAAGCGGCATACCGATACCACCTTTCCTTATGATTGACCCAAGCGGTGCCCCTATAAAAAACAAAACAAGGCATGCCATTGAAAGGGAAAATTTTCTATGCCATTCAATTTTATGAAGCCGGATGTCATTCTCCCTCGCTTCAAGATCATTCGATCCTAATTTTATCTCGTTCCTTATCTGATCGGCTTTATTTAATGCGCTCGTGCTAAGCTTTGTAAGGGTCGAATCAGGAAATAGTGCGTTGCTATCCATAGGAGCTTTAATTGCTTTATCCCATGCTGTAGCAGGCTGGTTGGTGAAATGCAAATGATATGTCAATGAGATATTCGGCTTCTTTGAAAGACTGTCAGCAACCTTCACAAGTGAATCAATATTCTTATTCAATTGACGGGCACTCAACATTTGATGATTGTTTCGGAAAACACTGTCGTTTGTATTCTGTTTTTGAAAAACACTGAGATCAAAAAGCTTTTTAAAATTCTTGAATCCCAAGCGGATAAATTCATTTGTTGTATCATAACTATTTCCTCTTTCCTGGTACCTGAAACCATTTTCTAAATTGAATTCCAGGAAATTTTTGTCATCCGAAATATTCATTACACCTTTTTCAGCGATGATGCAATTATCCTGTAGTGCATTGTTCTGTTCATAAATCAGAACATTCCGGATCGTTTTTCCGTCAGGTTCTTTCTTGCCAACCTTAATCGCATAGTTTGGAATGTAAGTAAAGAAGACACCTTCTTTCAGATCAAAGGCTGGTTTCTTATAATAGATATCGCTGTAGAGTGTCTTAAATTTGAGGGAAGCATAAGGGATGATATAGTTTGCGAATAAAAAAGTTATCCCGCAAAGAATGATGGACACAAATATCAAAGGCCTCATAAAACGCAGTAAGGAAATGCCGGAAGATTTTATCGCAACCAGCTCAAAGCTTTCACCGAGGTTACCGAATGTCATGATAGATGAGATCAAAATAGCAATGGGCATCGCGAGTGTAAGAAGGGAAGCGCTGGCATACCATAAGAACTGCCCGATGGTAAAAAGATCGAGCCCTTTGCCGACTAGGTCATCAATATACTTCCACAGAATTTGCATCATCAAGACAAACGTTGCAATAAAAAATGTGATTATGAATGGGCCGATGAAGGATTTAAAAATAAGCTTGTCTAACTTTTTTATCATACCGGTATATAAATTCATGGTGGTAAAAAAAATTACATTAATTTTTCACCATGGCCATATCAACAAAAATAACTCTTTCCGATAAGGAACTTTCCATGGCTATGGATGCTGAATGGATTTTAACTAAACAAGCTATCATACAAAAGGTATATGATATGTTTGCAACATGCATTCCGGCCATTAAGGATATTATTCTTGAGAGGAACGCTGCAATCCCGGAAGAAGTCATTTATTCAATACCAAAGATTTATAAAGGTGAAAATTACCTGCAATTACCTTATGTAATGCTCGACTACCCACGATGTTTTAATGGTGCTGATACATTTGCAGTACGGACGATGTTCTGGTGGGGAAATTTTTTTAGCATCACGCTACATCTTGCAGGAGAGCACAAGAAACATTTGCAGGAAAAGATCTTATACAATGAGCAACTGCTTCATGAAGGATTTTATATAGGTGTGAACGAGGACCAATGGCACCACCATTTCCAGGCGGATAATTATATGTTATGGCCAGAAGTTCTCACACATGACAGGAGCAGATTGCTGACCGAAAACAATTTCATAAAGCTTGCACTAATGTTCAGGTTGGAACAATGGAATCAAATGCCGGAAATATTAAAGTCAGGGTATTCGAGGATCGCCGGAATTTTGAGTTAGCTACCAAGCCTGTGAAATAGTTCTTTTACCTGGTATTCCCACAGTTGACTCTGGTCTTTTATCTCTTTTTTCTCCGCAAAGTCAGTTACAACCAATATAGTTTGGTTGGTTACTTCCGATTTATCGATCCGAAATTCAAAAAATTCATCTTTGAGCGAATGTGTCCAATGAAAGCGGATAAATTTATCTTGTTCTTTATCAACCAGGTTGGCATATTCTTCAGTACCATTCCAGGAAAAGCTATAAACTCCATCACGTTCATCAACAATATCTGCAAACCACTCTTGTAAACCGGCAGGGCTGCTTAAAAATTCAAATAAAATCCCGGGGGAGCATCTCACAGGATATTCTAACGTGTAAACCACTTTCTTACTCATTCTTAGCTTTTAAATATACTTGTACCATGCAATTATAGAAAAATAATCAACGTGACAAAATTTTTACTTCATTATTTTAAGATTTCACAATATTATTTTCTCAGTGATTACGTGCAAAGAAGCCAATATATCATTTTAGTACTCAAATATTTTTTGCGCCACATATTAAATTCGATTAAATTACGTTAAGTAAATTAACATTTCCAAAACGGATGAAAATTTTCTTTAACCAAACAAATAACCGCTTATGAGTATGCGCCAGCTGAAAATAACGAAATCCATTACCAACCGTGAAAGCCAAAGTCTGGAAAAATACTTACAGGAAATTGGCAAAGTTGAATTGATCAGTCCTGAGGAGGAAGTTAAGTTAGCTATCCTCATTAAGAAGGGAGACCAGGCTGCATTAGAAAAACTGACAAAGGCCAATCTGAGATTCGTGGTTTCTGTAGCAAAACAGTACCAGAACCAGGGGCTTACGCTTCCTGATCTCATCAATGAAGGAAATCTTGGGTTGATAAAAGCAGCACAGCGGTTTGATGAAACCCGTGGCTTCAAATTCATTTCATACGCTGTATGGTGGATCAGGCAGAGCATTCTGCAGGCATTGGCTGAGCAATCACGTATCGTTCGGCTTCCACTGAATAAGGTGGGATTAACAAACCGCATCAGCAAAGCATACTCACAATTGGAGCAGGAATACGAAAGGGAGCCAACTCCCGAAGAACTTGCTTTCCTCCTGGATATAGATGCAGAAGAAGTAGCAGCAACCCTCGGCGTTGCAGCAAGGCATGTCAGTATGGATCAACCATTGTTTGATGGAGAAGAAGGCACCTTGATAGATGTTTTGATCAATCACAATGCGATCAGCACAGACAATAATCTTGCAGTTACAGCATCACTTCATACAGAGATCGAGCGTTCTTTAAGCACATTGACTGATCGCCAGAAAGAAGTAATAAGGTTCTTTTTCGGGATCGGCATTGATCATCCGCTTAGCCTTGAAGACATTGGAGAAAAGTTCAACCTTACCAGGGAAAGAGTGAGGCAAATAAAGGATAAAGCGATCACTAAATTGAGAAGTACTTCCCGCTGTAATCTATTGAGAAGTTACCTCGGGGCATAACATTTAAGATATAATATTATACGTTCACCATTCAGAAACCTGGATGGTGATTTTGTTTAATCAAAGTGGCTTCAGGTAACCAGGAAAAAATTGAAACACAAAAAAGCCACAATTTCTTGTGGCTTCGTGCGATCTATATTTTCAGTCTATACTTATTGTTCTTTTACAACAGATAATATTTTTACTTCATTGCCTGCTGTTACTTTAAAAATATATGATCCGCCAGGTAAATTACTCATGTTCACCTGTTTCATATTTGATCCTTTATTTGCCTGTACAATTACCTTTTGCACTTCCTTTCCAATTGCATCGGTAACTGCAATGATAACTTCAGAAGCTTCAAGAAGGTCAAGTGTAACATTAGCTGCATCCTTTACCGGGTTTGGATAGATACCAATAGCAATGCCTTTGTCGAGGCGAACTGTTTTAATTTCAGTTGTAATAAAACGCCCATCCCTGTCAACCTGCCTGATCCTGTAATAGATAACTCCCGAAGAGCGAAGAGAGCTTAAATTCTGGTCGGTCAATGTATATGCATTGCTTGAATTACCATTGTTTTTCGGAGCCACTGTTGCAGCTTTGATAAAGTCAACACTATTGAGGCTTCTTTCTACTTCATAATGATCGGTGAGGGAAGTTTCATTTTCAACCCACCAGTTAAGCAATGCGCTGTTATCTTTTTTAGCTGCTGTAAAGCCATTGAATTTTACGGGGATCGGAACGTTCAGCAATGGAAGCAAATGATCTGTTCCACCAGCAGGGGACGGGCCTGTAAGAAAACCAGGGCCATAAAAAGCATCACCTATCGTATTTCCAAGGTTGTCTATGCAAGACAGGCTATTGGCATTGTTATCACTGATATTTATATACGTTGGACTTTGATTTGTGTTGTGAACAAATTCAATGGTAGTAAGATTTGGAGATCCAACCAGGTCGACCGTAAACACCGTGTATTCGACACCGTTGGTATATGTTGTTGGGGAAGCAGGAACTGCAGTGGCACCACCGATCCATTCAAAAACGTAGTTGGTATACCCGGTTTCTGATCCATAAAGATTCGGGCCTTTTACCGTAAAATTAATTCCGGTAAAAGCAGGATCAGTCACAGGAGCTGAAAATGTAAATGCAGGTGAACCTACTGGATACCTTACAAAGAATTCCATTGCCGAATATCTCCTGTTCACAATATCTCCATTAACAGGCTTTATCTTAAAGGTGAGCGTGTTTCCTGTATTCTGCATGGTAGCCTGGAAATAAGGCTGTGCAATACCTGTAACCGCAATAAATAAAACTAATAAGAAGGTTATAATTTTTTTCATATACCTATTTTTACAGGTGTTGGTTTAAAATACTTAATGAGCTCAGGTAAGAAAGGATCTTTTGAAAATCACTTATTGAAACTGTTCCCGTTACTCTTACTGTTCCATCCATGTTTACGTCAGCCGCAGAATATGTTGGAGAAATTGTCGGTGTTCCTGCTGCGGTAAGTGCGGCCAGGATCCTTTGGAAATCACTGATCGAAACAGTTCCGGATACACGTGTTGCAGCATCAGAATTGGCATTTCCCCCGTACAAGCCATAAATTCCCGCGGCCAAGGTGGCCATTGCAGGGTTTGTGATGGCTACATTGTTATAGGCTTTAGAAATGTTATCTGTAAAATTGTATGGGGTTGAAGTTGTTTTTGTAAGTGTGAAGGCAGTTGCAGTTCTTATTCCGAGGTGATTGCGATGACGTACCGATACATAATAGCTTACACCCGGAACGTTACCCGCCATGTTTAATGGCGAAACTCCGTCTGTTTCCACTATATCACCATCACGTTGAAGCAGTGCTGCCCTTGTGCTGATAACTGTTCCTGAGACACCGTCATGTAACTGGACAAAGATCCAATCAACGATCGCATCATTGGATGCAGGTGCAGTTGAGCCAACGATCGCTGTTGTGCTGGTTTCTCCACCACCACTACCTGAATGAGTAAATGTTGCAATTGCAGAATATGGTTCAGTTGTTGGTATCTGATTTAATGTTCTTAAGTTATCAGTCATCAGCCCTGCTCCTGCATATGCTCCCTGTAAAAATATCTTTGGAGAAACAAGTAAAGGTGATAGCACCGGCCTTGTTCCTACTGCAAAAGCTCCCAGTTGAGTGATCCCGGTTCTTGTAAAAGTGTATGGATTGCTACCTGTTGCCGGACCAGTCTGGCTATTTAGCATATCCCATCCAACGCTTGCTGCAGGTGTAGTGATGTAATAAGAGATCCCTGCTTTTGCACGGTTAAATCCAATTAATTCATCTGTGCCGGCCCAGCTTGCGGTCATGGAAAGATTACTTCCGTTTGCAACTGCTTCACTCACATCCCAGCTTGCATCTACAACTTCTTTCGTAAAAGCTGTACCGGTTAATCCTGCATTGTATGCATTTGGTAAAGCACGAACAGCGATATCATCAACAGTTCCTGAGTTTGCAAGCGTAAGCGGGTTATAGGTCAAAGTTGTATTGCCGACTGGATATACGAATGATGATGCACCCATTGCCGTTTTCACAAGTTTCCCGGTACTGTTTGTAACAATGAATTTATTAGCCGCAGGCGTTGTGATCGCAGCTGCCGAGGCCATCGTAAGATTATTCGTGCCAAGCAGGATATTTCCATTGGTAAAGGTCAGGTCTGTACCAATCTTTAATGCACTGGTAAGCGTTGCATTTGAAACATTGTCAATCTCAAGCCTTGGGATCGTGAAGTTATTCATATTTACTTGCTGATTGCCTGTTCCCTTCAACAGCACTTTTCCTGTTCCTAAAATATCAGTATTGCTTGTTATGTCGCCCTGCACTGTCACGGTTGCACCGGATTCAATAAAGAATTGTGCACCATTAATAAACAATTGCGCATGACTGCTCTGAGAAAAGAACAGCGATCCGGCAATCAGTAGGGTAGAGTATAGTTTTTTGATCATACAAACCGATTTTGGAAATTTGATAATAGTAGGTATAAAAGTAATTATTTTATTGAATATGATCCACTTGGTTTTGGTGGTAAAGCTTGTTTAGTAATGGAGTCTTAATTTTTAAGACCTTGTGAGTAAAGATAAATAAATCAAATTAAAAACCAACACTACCTGAGGGTGAATTTAAAACTAATTTTCTAGCTTTTATAGCGGTTATTTAACGGGCTACGAATACCTTATAACCCGGTTGACAATTGAAAACAATAGAAACCAAGCATCAAGTTGTGTGTTTTGACCACTTTTGCTTTTGTGTCGTTCCTCCTGCACTCTTGGTTAATGCACTGAAAGGAGGTCGAAAAAACACTTATTCAACCATAAAAGCCGTTTGATAAAAATTATTTACTGCTGCAATTGGCTTTAATTTAATGTAAAAATTTTCAGTGAATTCTAAATATGCTTTGAATTCATGCAGTGCTACATTGAACTCATCGAATAATATTATATCGCCTTTCTTTAAAAAGGGGTAAAGCTGGGAAAGTGTGAAAGCTGTTGCCGAATACAGGTCAGCATCCATATGTATCAGCTTAGTTGTATTTGATGATAATATTTTTGAATTTTCATGTAAAAATTTCGTCAATGTATCCTGGAATAATCCTTTAATGAACAGCGTCCGGTCGTCGTCCAGTTTCGGAATGTCTGAAGACATGTCGCCCTTTGAATAAAATCCACCCCAATCCTCAGGCAACCCTTCGAAAGTGTCAAATCCATAAAATTGTGAGTTTTGATTTCTATTATGCTCCGACCACCATTTAAATGATGTGCCGGTTCCAACACCAAATTCCAGGTAATTGATCTGTAGATCCTCTAATTTAAAATGACCAAGCACAAAGTCGTACAGCATGAATCTTTTTTCATATTTGCGAATGGGTGAAAAATAATCGCAGTACAAAAAGTCTTTCCTGCTTGTATATATCCATTTCAACAATTTGTTGAAATATGTAAGGAAAATAAATAACCTTGAAAAAGGTAAGAAGATAAATGTCAGGGGAATAAAGAGGAGGAGGTCTTTTAAAAACTTAAAGATTCTAAGCATGAATTTGTTTGGCCTTTTTTGATCCGGCATGAAAATCAGCCGGAGTTGAACGAGCACACTGTTATTGAACAGTGTTACAAACTTTCAAATGTAGATAATTTCCAGCATTGAATCACCCTTCGCAAATACTAGATCGGGAGATAGATCCTGCGTGTTGCATAACCTGCCGATAAATCATTTTATTAATCCTGTTTTTTAGCCGAAATTTGTCGCCTAAGTAAAATTCCATAAATGTCAATAGAAATAAAAGTGCCTGCAGTCGGAGAAAGCATCAGTGAGGTCACGCTTGTAAAGTGGATCAAAAAGGACGGGGAATGGGCAGGAAGGGATGAAGTGATCGCGGAACTTGAAAGTGAAAAAGCTACTTTCGAGATCAATGCAGAGCAGGCAGGAATAGTGAAGCAAGCAGCAAAGGAAGGCGATACACTTACTATCGGATCCATTGTTGGTTCAATAGATACTGAAGCAGCCGCACCTGAAAAGGCAGTCGTAAAAGAAGCAGCAGCAGAACCAAAAAAAGCAGCCAAAGAAAAACCTGTAAAAGAAGAAAAAATTATTGCACAAGTTTCCGAAGTAAAGGCAACTCCTGTTGCAGCTGCGATCATTGCTGATAAAAATGTTGACAGCAGTAAGATCACCGCTTCCGGAAGCAATGGTAAAATTGTTAAGCAGGATGTTTTGGAAGCGCTCGGAAATCCGGGCCGTATTCCGGGAGCAGAATTATTCAGCAGGAATGAAAGGGCTGAAAAAATGAGTAACCTGCGTAAGACAATTAGCCGGAGACTGGTTGAAGCAAAAAATACCACAGCCATGCTCACTACTTTTAATGAAGTAGACATGAGTCCAATTATGGAGATCAGAAAAAAATTTAAAGATAAATTTAAAGAACAGCACGGGGTGAATCTTGGTTTCATGAGCTTTTTTACAAAAGCCTGTAGTTATGCATTGCAGAAGTTTCCGAGTGCCAATGCATATATAGATGGTGAAAATATCGTTTACCATGATTACTGTGATATATCCATTGCCGTTAGTACTCCAAAAGGGCTCGTGGTGCCTGTCATCAGGAACGCAGAAAGCTTAAGCATGGCCGGTATAGAAGCGGCCGTTGTAGATCTTGCAACAAAAGCAAAGAACAATAAACTAACCATTGAGGAAATGACCGGTGGTACCTTCACCATAACAAATGGTGGTGTATTTGGTTCAATGATGAGCACACCTATCATAAATATTCCACAGAGCGCTATATTAGGGATGCATAATATAATCGAAAGGCCGATGGCAGTTAATGGCCAGGTGGTTATCAAGCCTATGATGTATGTTGCATTAAGTTATGATCACCGGATCATCGATGGAAGGGAATCGGTTGGATTCCTGGTGATGGTAAAGGAACTACTGGAAAATCCTTCCTTGCTTTTGTTTGGAAAGGACCCCATGACAGCATTGTTAGAATTATAATGTATCAATGCTAATGGCCTAACAGCTATGGCTAATAGCTTTCTTATGAGCAGGTTTCACTCCCACATTGCTTCGGCAACAAAGATCATACAGGCTTACAATAGCGGTAAGCCGCTTTCGATGCACATCCGGTCGTTTCTTGCTGCTGATAAAAAATATGGGTCGAAGGACCGAAGGGGAATTGCATCTTTATGTTATTATTATTTCAGGACAGGTAAAGCGTTTACAAAAAACACCATTGAGGAAAAAATACTGAACAGCCTGTTTTTATGTGAACAGCAGCCGCAACCGATTCTTGAATTGTTGCAACCGGAATTAAATGCGAAGGTTGCACTCCCGATCGATGAAAAGCTTACGTTCACGGGAGCCAGCCTCCATGAAATTTTTCCCTACGAATCTCAATTGAGTGACGTGATTGACCAGGACCTTTTCTCTCTTTCATTTTTGAAACAACCGGATATTTTCCTTCGGATAAGACCGGGAAACAAACGGACTGTTGTGGAGAAGCTGGAGAAAGCTTCTATTAAATTTGAATTGATCGGAACAGGTTCCGTCAGGCTTCCGAACAATGTTGCGGTAGATAAGATATTACAATTGAATAAGGTTGCTGTTGTGCAGGATATTAATTCTCAAAAAGTTTTAGATTACCTGGACGGATCTGATCTTCTTTCAAAAAGTATTTCAATAAAAGCCTGGGATTGCTGCGCCGCCAGCGGGGGCAAATCGATCCTGTTGTTTGACAAATTAAAGGGGAACGTCCAGGTAACCGTTTCAGATATCAGGGAGAATATACTGTTGAATCTTAAAACCCGGTTACTACAGGCACACGTTCCCGTTGCAGATAGTTTTATTGCTGACCTGTCAAAGCAAATTAGTGGCAGATCGGAAGACAAATTCTCTATAATTATCTGCGATGCGCCCTGCACTGGCAGTGGCACGTGGAGCCGTACGCCCGAGCAAATGTATTTTTTTAACCATCGAACCATTAGTGAGTATGCTGAAAGGCAGCAAAAGATAGTTTCGAATTCGGTACCATTGCTGGAAAATGGCGGTCTTTATTTTTATATAACCTGTTCAGTTTTCAGCAAAGAAAATGAGGATATAGTTGAGTATATGCAGCAACAATTACCGGTTAAGCTATTGAAAGCAGCATATTTAAAAGGGTATGAGCATGCCGCCGATACAATGTTTGTGGCGGTGTTCACCAGTCTGTAGCTTTTATTGATAGAAGATAAATCTGCTATTTGAATTTAAAATTTTACATTTAATATTCATCTGTTCATTATGATATCACTCATCGTTGCAGCCTCTACAAACAACGCTATTGGAAAGAACAATCAATTGCTTTGGAATTTGCCCAATGACCTGAAGTTTTTTAAGAATACCACCTGGGGCATGACTGTAATCATGGGTAGAAAAACCTATGAGGCTGTGAAGAAGCCTTTGCCTGGAAGGATAAATATTGTGATCACATCACAAGCAGGTTGGAACGCACCGGATGTGTGGGTGGCGAGAAGTTTAGACGATGCCCTTGAGCAGGCAGCCACAACCAATTGCAGGGAAATTTTTATCATTGGAGGAGGAGAGATCTATAAACAAAGTATGGTAATTGCGGACAGGATCTATATGACACGCGTGCACGCAGTTTTAGAAGGTGACACTTTCTTTCCGGTGATCGAAGAAAGTAGATGGGAACTAACAAAGCATACAGATCTTCCAGCCGATGATAAGCACCAATACGCTTATTCATTCCAGGCCTGGGATAAAAAATAATATAAATACCATCACGCTTTCATAAACTTTTATCTTACTTTTTTATTTTAATTCTGTGTATTCTGCCTTTCAGCTTGCAAAAAA
Source organism: Ferruginibacter sp. (assembly GCA_039920685.1). GTDB lineage: Bacteria > Bacteroidota > Bacteroidia > Chitinophagales > Chitinophagaceae > Ferruginibacter. Next base: position 4,231 of record JBDSDG010000284.1, on the reverse strand, counting down.
ATATCTACAATATTATGTTCATGCGAGCAATGGTAAAGGGCACGGCGTACATTCACCATTTGTGTTTGATTTCGTAAAAAATGTTTTGAATGATAACAAAGAATATGCATGTTACCAGCAAATAGAATCAGTCAGGAGAAAATTATTGCGGGATCCATCAATCATTGAGGTCCAGGATCTTGGTGCGGGGTCAGCATTTATCAAAACCACTAAAAGAGCGGTGAATAAGATCGCGGCTTCTTCTCTCAAAAGGAAAAAATACAGTCAATTACTGTTCAGGATAGTCCAATATTATAAGCCCGCTTTCATAGTGGAATTGGGTACATCATTTGGCATTACAACCTCATACATGGCTTCTGGAAATGAACACGCCACAGTTATTTCTTTGGAAGGCGCCCCTGCTATTGCTGATATTGCAAAACAAAGTTTTAAAGAACTGGAACTCAAAAATATTGTTGTAGCAGGGGGAGATTTTCAGCAAACATTGCCACCGGTTTTAGCGGATATAAAAACGGTTGACCTTGCATTCGTGGATGGGAATCACCGCAAGAAACCTACCCTGGAATATTTTACCATGTTGTTGGAAGGATCTGCAATTTCTACCACAATTATTTTTGATGACATACATTGGAGTGAAGAAATGGAAGAAGCCTGGGAAGTGATCCAGGGTCATCCGGCAGTGACCCTGACAATTGATCTTTTTTTTATCGGGATCGTTTTCGTGAACCCGGCTTTTAAAGTAAAACAACACTTTCAAATCAGATTTTAATTTTCCCTACCTTCGAAGCTATTATAGAACTATGATCATCGGCGTATTAAAGGAACCTGCTTCTGACACAAGAGTATCACTATTGCCGGAACATGTTACTGTTTTAAAAAAATGGAATGTTGACGTTGTTGTTGAGCATGATGCAGGTGAAAATGCCTTTGCAACTGATATAAAATATTCTGATGCAGGAGCGACGATCGCCACCCGGGAAGTTATCCTGGAAACTTCAGACATGATCTTATCGATCAATGCACCAGCCGCAAATGATATTGCTCACTGCAAGGCGAAGGTGCTGTTCGGTTTATTTCAGCCACTATACAATTCCGCTACCATGAAAGAGTGGGCTGCAAAAGGCCTGTCCATTTTCAGTATTGATATGCTTCCCCGTACCACGAGGGCACAAAGCATGGATGTGCTGAGTAGCCAGGCGAATATAGCAGGGTATAAAGCAGTATTGGTTTCCGCAAATCTTTTTCCGAAATATTTTCCGATGTTCATGACTGCTGCAGGAACAGTTCCACCAGCGAAGATCCTGATACTTGGCGCAGGTGTTGCCGGGCTCCAGGCTGTAGCAACGGCCCGCAGGTTGGGAGCAGTTGTAGAAGTTTTTGATACAAGGCCGGCTGTAAAAGAAGAGGTGATGAGCCTTGGTGCAAAGTTCGTAGAAGTGGAAGGCGCGGCATCTGCAGCGGGAGCCGGGGGATATGCAGTAGAGCAGTCGGAAGAATTTATGCAACGGCAAAAAGCGAAGATCGCTGAAAGTGTTGCCAAGGCCGATATTATAATAACTACAGCACAGATTCCGGGAAAGAAGGCGCCTGTCCTAATAACGGAAGAAATGATCGCATTGATGAAAACCGGTTCGGTCATCATAGATATTGCAGCGGCAAGTGGTGGTAATACAGAGCTGACGAAGAACAACGAGATCGTAAAGCATCATGGCGTAAGTATTGTAGGTAATTCAAACCTTCCTGCTGCCATGCCAAGCGATGCAAGCAAACTTTATGGAAAGAATATTTTAAATTTTTTACAGCTGATCATTAGTAAGGATGGCACACTGAATTTGAATTTTGCCGATGACCTTGTAAAGGGAACGTGTATAGCACATGACGGAGTGATAACGAATGATCGGGTGAAGGGATTAATGGCTTGATGAGGATATATGATGTATGATGTATGATTTATGATGTGTGAATAAATGAAGTGCGAAGCTTAGCTTACAGCTTGTAGCTAATAGCTTGCTGCTTAAAAAATAACAATGGAAAATATTTTAGCATGGATCTCTGAAAACCAGGAGATCATATATATAGTGATCCTGATGATCTTTGTCGGGATCGAAGTGATCGGCCGTGTGCCAAGTGTGCTTCATACTCCGTTGATGAGTGGGGCAAATGCGATACATGGTGTTGTGATCATTGGAGCCATCATTGTGATGGGGAAAGCTGAGGCAGGCAATTACCTTGCATTGGCATTGGGTTTTCTTGCAGTAATACTTGGAACATTGAATGTAGTTGGAGGTTTTGTGGTAACAGATAGAATGCTTGAAATGTTTAAGTCGAAAAAGAAATAACACGATGATCTTTCCCCCCTCTCCTTTGGAGAGGGTTGGCGTGAGGTAAATATTAAATAATACATGAGCGAGCATATACTTACAATTTGTTACCTGGCTGCTTCCGTAACATTTATCATAGGACTTAAAATGTTGTCTCATCCTGATTCTGCAAGGAAGGGAAATTTGCTTGCCGCCAGTGGAATGACCATAGCAATTTTTGCAACGATCTTTTTATATCACAATGCAGAAACGGGGGAAAGGCTTCATAATTATGCATGGATCTTTGGCGGGCTTTTGATCGGTGCTGTTATCGGAACCCTTGCTGCAAAAAAAGTGAAGATGACATCCATGCCGGAAATGGTAAGTCTTTTTAACGGTATGGGTGGTGCGTGTGCCGCACTTATTTCATTGGTTGAGTTTGATCACATCTCAAAAAAATTAGCGGCTGATCCAGGCGGTGACTATAGTGATATCCAATCGACAGTGCTCATTATTGTGCTCGGACTTATCATTGGATCAGTCTCTTTTGCAGGGAGCATGATCGCCTGGGGAAAATTGAATGGCAAAGTAAAAGACCTAAGTTTTCCCGGCCTGAATATTTTAAATCTTGTTTTATTGGGATTGGCACTTGCGGGTGGCGCTTGGCTTGTTATTGATCCGACACAACAATTCCTTGTATATACTATTCTTGCACTTTCACTTTTATATGGTGTCCTGTTTGTGATGCCTATCGGTGGGGCAGACATGCCAGTTGTAATTTCACTGCTTAACTCATTTACTGGTGTAGCAGCGGCCTGCGGTGGATTTTTATATGGAAATAAAGTGATGCTTACAGGCGGAATTCTTGTAGGTGCTGCGGGAACCTTACTCACTATTCTTATGTGTAAAGCAATGAACCGTTCCTTGCGAAATGTATTGATCGGCTCATTTGGTGGCAATGCCTCGGCGGCAGGTTCTTCGTCAGACGCAAGTATTCACCATCACAAAGAGATCACACTAAGTGATGCTGCTATGGTTATGAGTTATGCCAATAAAGTTATGATCGTTCCCGGCTATGGCTTAGCTGTTGCCCAGGCTCAACATACCTGTCACGAGCTTGAAAAAATATTGAATGAAAAAGGAGTTGAAGTCATTTATGCCATTCACCCGGTAGCCGGCCGTATGCCAGGGCATATGAATGTTTTGCTTGCAGAAGCCGACGTGAGTTATGAAAAATTATTAGAGATGGATGATGCCAATGATGAATTCAAGACCTGCGATGTGGTGTTGATCCTTGGCGCAAATGATGTTGTAAATCCTGCGGCAAAAAATGATCCGGCCTCGCCCATCTATGGCATGCCTATTCTTGAAGTGGAACTTGCAAAGACCGTTATTGTAAATAAGCGGAGCATGAAACCAGGTTATGCAGGAATTGAAAATGCTTTATTCTACCAGCCAAAAACGTCCATGCTTTTTGGAGATGCTAAAAAAGTTTTGCAGGACCTTACTGCTGAAATAAAATTAGTGTAGAGTCACTGCTGATCAGGAAATATTGTAAATGATTCACTGATTTATACATCATAAAACCATAGTGAATCTGTGAATCAGTGGCCATAAAACCGATATAGGTAATAAAAAAATAGATCGGTAAAAAATTGTATTGTTACTTCGCCAAAAAACTTCTTAACAAAGCAAAATATTTTCCAGGTTCCTCCACCTGTGGATTATGGCCGCTTCTTTCAAACATTACAAATTGCGCCTGCGGACAGTATAGTTTATATTTCACCTGCATCCACGGTACTGCAACATGATCATACCTTCCGGCCACGATCAAAACAGGCATTTTAAGATCTTTCAGCTGTTTCCTGAAATCAAAATTGCCAATGTCATTTCCTACAATAAAATCCCCATCCTTACCAACCATCTGGTAA
>JBDSDG010000283.1:0-15389 GCA_039920685.1 Ferruginibacter sp. | reverse complement strand
AATGAACAATGTTGCTTTCTTGAAACTGGATAAGGCTGTCACCGTTTGTATGAGCTGCTCCAAAATAATAAGTTTGAATTTTTTCTTTGTCCATTACCTGCGACCATCCCTTACCATTAAAAGTAATATCCGGTAACAATTGCAGATCTTCTTTGTTCTGCTCTATTGCAACCCTTTGCTGGTTTGCCTTTGAGTTCTCATGTGCAACTACGTGTTCCACCAAGCCTTTGAATGCAATATTGCCCGAAGTGTGGTCACCGTGGTGATGAGTATTGATCAGGAATCGCAAAGGATTTGAATTTTTCTTTTTTATCTCCTCAATTACATGCGGGGCGGTATCGGGAAATTGAGAATCAATTACTACGATCCCATCCTTAGAAAGTAAAAAGCCGATCGTTCCGCCTTTTTCTGAGAATACACCGACATCATCAGTCAGCATTCTTATTTTCCATGCCTGTGTTGGTAAAAATGATGCGAAGGATTGATTTCTTAATAAAACAATTCCTGCTAAAGAGATCCCGGTGTTGCGAATGAAAATTCTGCGTTGCATAAAAGATGGATTTTATAATAATAAAGGTATGAACGCACCACAACTCTGCCGTTAAAATTCTGGTCAATTATTTTCTAATATTCCATTTTTCTCAGTGATGGTGCCTTTAACCAGGTGACGATCACAACAGCGATCGTCATGCATCCTCCAAAAACCACTGAAGTTACAGTACCCATAAGTTTTGCCGCAACACCGCTTTCAAATTGTCCAAGCTCATTGGATGAATTAATGAACATGCTGTTCACCGACATTACTCTTCCCCGTAAATTATCAGGAGTTTTCAATTGCAGGATGGTTCCCCGTACGATCACGCTGATCCCATCCATGCATCCGCTCATCAGTAGTGCCGCAAAGGAAAGCCAGAAAATTTCTGATAAGGCAAATAGTATGATACAAACACCGAATCCTGCCACTGCATAAAATAGGAGCAGGCCCTGTTTACCTCTAAGTGGCCTGATAGTTAAAATGGTAACGGTGATGATCGATCCGATATCAGCAGCTGCATTCAACCAGCCGAACCCGATGGGACCAATATGCAATATATCTTTTGCGAATATCGGAACCAATGCCACAGCACCGCCAAATAAGACTGCAAACAGATCGAGCGACAATGCGCCAAGAATTTCCTTGGTTTTAAATACATAGCTGATCCCTTCCTTTACACTTTGCCAGGTTTTGGTTGCTACTGTTACAAATACAGGCTTTATGCTTAGTCTTGTAAGAAAAATATAGCCACTGATCACAAAAAAAAGTATGACAAAAAAGGAGTGATTGATCCCGATAAAAGCAATGAGAAATCCTGCCAATGCATGACCACAGATCGAACCTATGAGCCACGTTGCCGAACTGATGGCGGCAGCAGAGGGAAGCATGTTCTTTGGAACAACCTGTGAAAGTAGTGCTGAAAATGTAGGACCTGAAAACGCCCTGATAGCACCGGTTCCCGCAATAACACAGCAGATGAGTATTGAAATACTCCAATTAGAAAGATAGGATGAAGTGAACGAGGAAGATAAAGTGATCAACAAGATCACGCATCCGAGGTAAAGCAATATGCACCGGAGTAAAAGCCGCCTTTTTTCATTCATGTCAATATAGTGGCCGGCATATAAAGCAAGGGATAGGGCAGGAATCACCTCCGATAATCCAACGAATCCAAGGGCAAGCGGGCTATTTGTCAATTGATATATCCACCATCCTATAACGGTAGCCGTCATACGCAATCCCATGATATATATAAACCTTCCGGTAATGAAATTTTTAAACTCGGGGATCTTCAGCGCTGCGTAGGGATTTTTATTTGCAGGAGTATTTGACAAATAGATTTATTTATGCAAATATATTCAATCGTACATCATGGCAGGCTTACATAATGTTGACCATCTTCATATTCCTTATCCAAGGCATCTATGATCGTTTTTATGTGCGCTTTATTTCCTAAAAAATCGGCATTACTGGTATCTACAAAAAGGGTTTTTATATTATGTTGTTTGATATATGCAGTGTAGGTCTCCTGCAATGAAAATAAGTAATCGTTTGGAATACCTTGTTCATAACTCCGGTTGCGTTTTTTTATATTTTCCTGCAATTTACTTACGGGTGAATGCAGATAGATCAGGATATCCGGTTGCACTATCTGTGGATTAATGATCTCAAATAATTTTTGATACAGCCTGAATTCTTCTTCACGCAGATTTACTTTTGCAAACAGCAGGCATTTTGTAAAAAGGTAATCAGACACGGTGACCGTTTGAAACATGTCTTTTGTTTGTAAGAGGTCTTTCAGCTGCTTGTATCGTTCAGCCATGAAAAACAATTCTAATGGAAACGCATACTGGTCCGGGTTCTCATAGAACTTAGGCAGAAACGGGTTTTCTGCAAATTCTTCCAGTATTAACCGTGATTGAAAATGTTTGCTTAACAAATGAGCCAGCGTTGTTTTACCTGCGCCAATATTTCCTTCTATTGTTACAAAGTTGTATTTCATATGTATCCCGCTGAGTTCTTTCGATCCTTCGCTTTAACTAATGCAAAATAACCGGAATCTTGTTTAACCTCATTTAATTTTTTTTACATCAAGGGTGTCTTCACATTCTTGTAGTAACCTGTGATTGGTCTTCATGAAAAGAGGATGAATAAAAAGAGGCGCAAGTTCATTAAGCGGCACCAATACAAATCTTCGGGCTTGTATCGCAGGATGAGGGATGATAAGGTTGTTCCTTTCTAAAATAATTTTATTATAATAGAGGATATCTATGTCTATGATCCTGGGATCGTTTTTTTTATTACGCACCCTTCCCATTTTTGTTTCAATAGTGAGAATGGTTTGCATGATCTGTTCTGCAGTAAAGTTGCTTTTAATAACTATTACCTGGTTCAGGAAATCCGCCTGATCTCTCTTGCCCCATGCCGCAGTTTGGTAGACTGAAGATTGCCGGATCACATCACCAATTTTTTTTTCGATATGCAGGATCGCCTCTGCTAATCTTTTGCGGCTATTGCCCATATTACTTCCAAGGAGCAGGTATATCTTATTCATTTTTCAGGTACAGTCGTTTGTCGAATTGAAAAAACCTCGATGACAATATTTTTATTTTTGGTGCATCCGCATGTTTAGGATTTATAATATAGTTATTTTCTTCCTCAACAATTGCTGATGGAACTTTTAAGATCGGGAACTCATTTGCTATTAAGAACTGATCTCCCATAAATTGAGAATACGCAAGATCATCTTTCCAGTTCTTTTTAAGCTTTTCCTTATTAATAAGCTGGGCCTTGATAGTTTCAGGAATATTTATTGAAAGCAGGTGGTAATCCATTGGACGCCGGTAGGCTTTGACATGAACAAGCATCTCTAAAATGGCCAGTGAAATATTTTCAGTCGCATAAACTGCATTAAGTCCTAAAGAGTTCCACCTGCCACCATAAAGCTTTGAGCCTGTACCAGAAAGGTCCTTCACATATTCTCCTGTGCTAAGTCTGTAAATTATCATGCAAGTATCCCATGTTCAATTCTACCCAATTGATTTAGTATTTTCTGGATCCCTTCAAAAGTTGTCAGCGATAAAAAGGAGAGATCGCCTTCCAATGAAGGTGGATTTGAATGGATCCATTCATAAAAGTATGCTGTTTTACCAAATACTTTTTTGCCCCTGGCAAGAACATGATTGATCTGGTGAAAACGCTCCGCATTTATAGAAGCAAATGTTCCATTGCTTTTTGCATATCGCTGAAGCGTTCTTTCACTTATATGCAATATCGCAGCCCATTCGGATTGAGTAAATAGAGCTTTATCGGCAACTTTTTTAAATTCTTCATAGGTAAAATCCTTGACCTGGGGAAGCGCCTTAACAGATTTGTATTGTGATCCAGACTCGTTCAATTTGCGTGACGGGGTGGTATTTTTGTGGCCAGTGCCCGCGGAAGTTCTGCGTGGATGTTTCATATTGCGACAATTGTCGTCAAATATACGACATGTGTCGTGTTTTTCCAAGTTAATTTTAATTAATTTACAATAGCTTTGCCGCCTATAAATATTGTTTCAATGAAGTACAACCAGTTAAAAGCCATGCTGGCTATTACAAAGGGAAGTCTCATAGCGATCTCCCGAAGTCCCTCAGCCATTGTATTCAGTTTTGTATTTCCATTCATCTTCATCCTTGTATTCGGGTTTATTGGAAATAGCGATGGTATTCCCGTTTACAAGATTGCCATTGACAAAAGTAGCGATACAACAAACGCATTATATAACGCCATAAAACAAAGCAGCAGGTTAAAGCTCATTTCATTTAAAGATAATGCCGACCTTAAGGATAATATTGTAAAAGGCAGGATCGCAGGTATTTTAAAGATCACAAAAACAGGCGCATCAACACCGGCATTTACCTATACATTAAAAAGCTCCAATGCCAGCAGTGACAAATGGCCACAGGTTTTACCGTTATTGGAAGGCATAGTGAATAACATCAGCAACGCTATGTACAGCAACAGGCCATCATTTGCTGCACTTGATTTTCATAAGGATAAAGACATTGAGATCGTTAGGGAATACAGGACGATTGATTTTATTCTTCCCGGGCAACTGGGATTTTCATTACTAAGCTCAGGAGTGTTTGGAGTTGCGTTTATGTTCTTTAATTTAAGGAACACACTGGTACTGAAAAGATTTTTTGCAACACCGATCAGCAGAACATATATCGTTTTAGGCGAAGGATTGAGTCGTGTAATATTTCAAATGGTAACCGCGATCGTTATTATTCTTGTAGGTTACTTTTTATTTCAGTTCACATTGATAAATGGATTTGAAACATTTTTGGAAATGCTTGTTCTTAGTTTCCTTGGATTGCTAGTATTTATGGGTTTTGGATTTATCGTAAGTGGCCTGGCCAAGAATGACAGCGCCATTCCTCCTTTCGCAAACCTCATCACGCTTCCGCAATTTTTATTAGGAGGCACTTTTTTCTCTATTGATAATTTTCCTAAATGGCTACAGCCAATATCCCGTGCGCTTCCATTAACTCATTTAAATACTGCCATGAGAAAAGTAGCTTTTGAAGGCCAGAACCTTTGGAATGTTAGAGCGGAGATCGGTATCCTTGCACTATGGGGAATTGCTGTTTATATAGTTGCCATCAAAGTCTTTAAATGGGAATGATATGAGATTGATAAAAGGATTTATTCTGGCAATTTTAGGACTGTTTGTGGTTGTTACCATTTTCTCACTAATAATGCCTTCCAATGTTTTAACAGTAAGAACTGTAGTTATAAATGCCCCGTTGCAACCAGTTTTTACTTTTATTTCAGACATAAAGCATTGGGAAAAATGGCATCCTGTTCTAATGCATAATAGAAATTCATTGCGGATCAGCGATTTTTCAGTGGGGATAAAGGCTGAAGCGGAATGGCGGGATGGCCAGAAAGTAAATAAAATAAAAATTATGGAAGTCGCGCAGGACCATGTAAAACTGTCCGTTGAACGAACAGGAGAAAATAAAGCTGATAACATCATATCAGTTTCCTCAATGCCCGGGAACAATTCGGTACAGGTGGAGTGGAGGGTTATTACAACCTTAAAATGGTATCCATGGGAAAAATTTTCCGGGATGTTTATTGATAAGATAACAGGAGCCGGTTATGAAGCGGCATTGAATAATTTAAAAGATCTGGCAGAAGGAAATGCTACCCCGGGAAACTGATCTTGCCCATTGTAATCGCAGGCATTCCTATAACATTACTAAAAACTGAAGGATCTCCGCAAATGCATTCATTGGCTAGCACTGCAAACAAAACTGCTTCTTTTGCATCAGGATCTATACCCAACGTTTCAGTGGTTTGAAATTTGCAGTTACCCAGTTGTTGCTGCAGGCGTTGCATCAATAGCAGGTTATGCATTCCGCCGCCGCTTACAAATACCTTTACATCTTTTTCACCGGCTTTAAAATTTCTCCGGATGGCATCCCCAATCGTATCTGCAGTGAATTTATTAAGGGTGTTCAATGTATCCTCTGCAGTAATCGTCATTGTTAATGATCTTTCTTTTGCCTGCTGTAAATAATCAGTACAAAATAATTCCGGGCCCGTTGTTTTCGGAAAGGGGAGTGAAAAAAAATGATTCTCTTTTAATGCAATTAGTAGTTCCTCGTTAACCTTTCCTCGCATTGCAAGTTCAGCATTCTTATCAAATGATTTACCATTGAAGTTCTGCTGAACGAACGAATCCATTAGCGTGTTACCCGGACCGGTATCTGAACTGTATATCGGGCTATAACTTAAATTTCCGGGCAGCCAGGTAAAGTTTGCAATGCCGCCAATATTTAAAAGGATCCTGGTTTCTCCCTGCTTGCTAAACAATAATATATCTCCATACACCGCAAGGGGAGCGCCTTCACCACCAGCAGCAATATGTTTTTGCCGGAAGTCACTGATAGTTATAATTCCAGTACTTACAGCAATATGATCACCATCACCAATTTGCAAAGTGCCATTTCCAAATTTATTGAGTTGATGAAAAATTTCGGGAGCATGATAAATTGTTTGCCCGTGGCTTGCAATGATATCTATCTTCTCATTACTTATTTTCCAATTTTTTAAACAATCATTTATCATGGATGCATGTCGAAGTGCAATCCATTCGTTTAATAACGTGACCTTTTCAAGATCAACTTGCTTTTTTGAAATAACAGTTCTTACCTCAGTTCTAAAATCTTCATCATAAGGGATGGTAGAAAAGTTCTTAATTGAAACATTTGTTTCATAACCTGATCCATTAATTTCGCATAGGGCAATGTCAAGACCGTCTAGGGAGGTTCCGCTCATCAATCCAAGAATATGCCTTGAACTCTTTTTCCCGATTGCAAAAAGGCTTTCCAGGGATTTATTCATTATTGATAAATTGAAGATTTCTTTTAATTCCCTGGAACTTGCTTCTTTTAATCGCGGAATTTTTGAAGATGGCTTTGAAACTTTCTTCTGTAAGAGATTCCCAATCTGCTGTATTGAAATTTAATATTTCAGGGATCGGGGTAAAATTTAATTCTGACGTTGATTTTGAAAAACTGTTCCATGGACAAACGTCCTGGCAAACATCACATCCGAATAGCCAGTTATCAAATTTACCTTTCATCTTGCCAGGGATGAGCGCATCCTTTAATTCGATTGTAAAATATGATATGCATTTACTTCCGTCAACTACTTTGCCTGGCAAAATAGCTTCCGTTGGACAGCTATCAATGCACCTTGTGCAAGTGCCGCAATAATCCTTTGCAAATGCATCATCATATTGTAAGGGGAGGTCGATGATAAGTGTTGCAATAAAAAAAAAGGATCCTTGTTCTTTGTTTATCAGGTTACCATTTTTACCTATCCAGCCAAGCCCGCTTTTTTGTGCCCATGTTCTTTCGAGGACCGGAGCACTGTCAACAAATCCACGACCGTGAATGTCGCCAACGCGTTCTTTGATCAAATAGATCATCGTATTCAATTTATCTTTTATCACACCATGATAATCTTTTCCATATGCATACTTTGCAATCTGAGGAGCATGTTCATCCTGCTTTTGGGAAGGAAAATAATTCAGGAGCAGGGTGATCACCGATTTAGCACCAGGTACAAGTTTACATGGATCAACACGCATATCAAAGTGGTTTTCCATGTACTTCATATTTCCATGCATTCCTTTTTGGAGCCAGGATTCAAGCCGTCTGGCATCATCATCAAGATATACAGCCCTGGAGATACCGCAATGCTCAAACCCTAGATGGGATGCTGTTTGCTTTATAAAATTTGTATGGGTTGATAATGCTTCCATGGAAAGTAAACAAACATATAAGGGTATCGGGCACAAATGTTATCTGATATAATAGCATAAACGCATAAGAACTGCTGCAATACAGTCAGAGATTATGAGATTTATATGCCATATCTACCTGAAATTTTTTTGGTTATTGCTTTGATATGAAAGCATAAAATTAAGATATCTAATTTCATCGTATGAACTTAAATAATTTCACCATCAAGGCTTCTGAGGCAATTCAGAATGCTCAGCAACTCGCCTTTAATAATAAAAATCCTAATATAGAAACAGAGCATATCTTAAAGGCATTGTTGGATATGGAGGATTCGCCGATAGATCACTTACTAAAGAAAAATAATGTAACCGTTAATCTCGTTGAAACAAGGTTGGAGGACTTGCTTCGAAAATTGCCTGTTGTATCGGGTGAGCCTGCCCAGGCGTTGGGACGGGAAGCGAATAGTGTGGTTCTTCGTGCAGGAGCTGTATTGAAAACTTTCGGGGATGAATTTATTACTCCTGAGCATCTCTTGCTTGCAATAGTTCAAGGCAATGATGCAGTTGGGAAATTATTAAAAAATTCTGGTCTTGCTGAAAAAGGACTGATAACTGCGATCAAAGATCTTCGCAAAGGAGGAACCGTTTCTTCGCAAACGCAGGAGACGCAATTCAATGCACTGAATAAATATGCAAAAAATTTGAATGAAATGGCCAGGTCAGGGAAACTTGACCCTGTAATCGGAAGAGATGAGGAGATCCGCAGAACGTTGCATATTCTTAGCCGCAGATCGAAGAACAACCCGATCCTGGTAGGAGAACCCGGGGTGGGTAAAACAGCAATTGCAGAAGGTCTTGCAATGAGGATCGTTAACGGTGATGTTCCTGAAAATCTTAGATCCAAGGTTATTTATGCGTTAGACATGGGGCTGCTGATCGCCGGTGCGAAATATAAAGGAGAATTTGAAGAGCGCTTAAAATCTGTTATTAAAGAAGTGGTCTCTGGAGAAGGAGAAATAATTTTATTTATTGATGAGATCCATACCCTTGTTGGTGCCGGAGGAGGAGATGGTGCAATGGATGCAGCGAATATCCTGAAACCCGCATTGGCCAGGGGAGAACTGAGAGCTGTAGGCGCAACCACGCTCGCCGAATATCAAAAATTCTTTGAAAAGGACAAGGCACTTGAGCGGAGATTTCAAAAGGTGATGATCGATGAGCCTTCCGTTGAAGATGCGATTTCTATTTTACGTGGATTAAAAGACAGGTATGAAACATACCATCACGTCCGGATAAAGGATGATGCGATCATTGCGGCAGTTGAATTATCGCATCGTTATGTTACAGACCGGTTTTTACCCGACAAAGCTATTGACCTTATTGATGAGAGCGCTGCAAAGTTGCGTCTTGAAATGAACTCAATGCCTGAAGAACTTGATAAACTTGAAAGACAAATAAGGCAATTGGAGATCGAACGGGAAGCGATCAAGCGGGAGCATGATGAAACGAAGCTCAAAGAACTGAATACCGAAATTGCAAATCTTTCGGTTGAACGAGATACCTATAAGTCCAAATGGAAAGATGAGAAAGAGCTCGTTGAAAAGATCCAAAATTCAAAAGCTGCCATAGAACAATTAAAACAGGAAGCTGAACAGGCTGAGCGAAATGGTGATTATGGAAAAGTAGCCGAGATCCGTTATGGAAAAATAAAAGAGCAGGAAACGCTCAGTGTTGTATTGACAAAACAGTTATCAGGTTTATCGGAAAAAAGATTGCTGAAGGAAGAAGTGGATGCGGAAGATATTGCAGAGAGCGTTGCCAAGGCCACCGGTATCCCTGTTAGTAAAATGCTTCAAAGTGAGCGTGAAAAATTATTGAACCTGGAAGAAGAACTTCATAACAGGGTTGTAGGCCAGGATGAAGCGATAGAGGCCGTGGCTGATGCTATTCGCCGCAGCAGGGCTGGATTGCAGGATCCACGCCGCCCGATCGGCTCTTTCATTTTTTTAGGGACAACGGGTGTTGGTAAAACAGAACTTGCAAAGGCACTAGCAGATTACTTGTTTGATGATGAGAATATGATGACAAGGATCGACATGAGTGAATACCAGGAAAAACATTCTGTAAGCAGGTTGATAGGTGCACCTCCGGGATATGTTGGATACGATGAAGGCGGGCAGCTAACGGAATCGGTAAGACGTAAACCATATTCAGTTATACTGCTTGATGAAATAGAAAAAGCTCATCCTGATATTTATAATATTTTATTGCAGGTTTTAGATGATGGAAGACTGACAGATAATAAAGGTCGGGTTGTGAATTTTAAGAATACCATCATTATTATGACAAGTAACCTGGGAAGCGCAATCATCCAGGAAAATTTTGAAAAGGTCACAGAAAAAAATAAACATGAGGTCGTAGACGCAACGAAAGCAGAAGTGGTCAGTTTATTGAGGCAAACGATCAGGCCGGAATTTCTCAATCGCATAGATGAGGTCATAATGTTCCAGCCGTTGATGAAGAACGAAATAAAAGGCATTATTAAAATTCAGTTGGATCATTTAAAACAACTTGTTATTAAAAACGGGATCGATCTCAGGTTTAGCGAGTATGCGCTTGATTTCCTTGCCGAAAATGGTTATGATCCTCAATTGGGAGCAAGGCCTTTAAAGCGGCTTATTCAAAAGGAAATAGTTAATCAATTAAGTAAGCGGATTTTGACAGGAGACATCGATAAATCCAGGCCGGTCCTGGTTGATGTTTTCGACGGTACTGTGGTATTTAGAAATGAGACAATTACCCATCAGCCCGCATAAATTGGCTTTCACGAATAAATAACAGATTGCATAAGGTTGACGATCAGGTAATAATTGTCGTTTTTAGGAATTTTTGATGGATAGCTTTTGTTTCATTTTAAAAAATACTATCTTCATCGGGTTCAGATATAAAGAATATTTAATTAATAATTTAAAATAATATATTACTACTTTAACCTGTAGTGATATTGAAAACAAAAAGGATAAAAAATGGCATTTAAAAAAGAAGTGGTCGAAATCATTGAACCACGGGATGTATTTGTTGGTAATGTTAAAGCAGAAGTTACATTAGAAGAGTTTGGTGAATATGAAAGTGAGGCATGTGCAAAAGCAAATGAAGTTGTAAAAAGATTGCTCCAGGATTATGATGGAAAGATCAGGTTTAATTTCAGGCATTTTCCACTGACTAATATTCACCAAAGGGCATTGAAGGCTGGGGAAGCCGCAGTTGCTACTGCCCAGGATGGTAAGTTTTGGGAAATGCACAATATACTTTTTGCCAACCGTCGTAATCTCGGTACAACTAGTTTAAAGCTTCACTCTAAAGAAGCAGGAGTAAATAATAAGCGCTTTCTTGATGAGCTGGTTAATGCCACATATGGCTGGCAGGTTCAGGGAGATCTTAGGGAAGGTCTTGACAGGGGTGTAAAAGATGTTCCAACCTTTTTTGTGAATGGAATACTTGTAACCGGAAAGCCAACTTACGAGGAGTTAAGTAAAGCGATCGATGCTGCCCTTAAAAAACTTAAAAAGAAGGCGCCTGCCGCTAAACAGAAAGCAAAGGCAGCCTGATTGCAAATAATATTTAAAACCTCCGTTTTCCGGGGGTTTTATTTTTATGCGACTGAGTCAAGTTTTAAGATCTATGGTGTATGATAGTTTTTAAAGCAAATTTATTAAAATTTGGAAAGCAAGGTGAGAAGACCGGCTGGACATACTTTACCATTCCGCAAAAGATCGCTTATAAATTAAAGCCTGGAAATAAAAGATCATTCAGGGTCAAGGGAAGGATCGATCAATTTAAAATACAAAAAGTCGCATTACTGCCTATGGGCGAAGGCGATTTTATAATGCCGGTAAATGCTGCAATGCGAAAAGGAACGGGAAAGAGGAGTGGCGATACCATTGAAGCAGCGCTGGAAATTGACAAAACCGAACTAAAGATCTGCCCAGAACTGATTGCATGTATGATGGACGAACCGGCAGCCTCTGAATATTTTAAAGAACTACCAAAGTCTCACCAGCAGTATTATTCCAAGTGGATCGAAAGTGCGAAGACGGATGCTACAAAAACGAAACGGATCGCATTGGCAATAAATGCATTTTCCAAAAAATTAAGTTATGCTGAAATGTTGCGGATGAACAGGGACATATGATCATTCTTCTGATTCAACAAAATATTGGAGTAATTCATTTCCATCAGCAACGATCCGGACAGGATAGGTATCTGCCTTTTTAAACTTATACGTAAACGTTACCGATCCCCCATTATCATTAAAATTGATCGGCTCAGGTTTCCATTGTTTTTTTTCTTCGCCCATTTGCAGAAAGATATTATTGATCGGGATCTTATTGTTATAGTTAAATGTAAATTTCACGGCAGCATCCGACTTCGTTTTTATATACCCGGTACGCGGATCTGGTCTTTGCAATCCATATTTATAAGCGGCGTTGCTGATCACCGGTAATGCATAAAATTCTTTCAGGCTTTTAGGACCTATTCCTAATTGCCACGCCTGGTTATCCGGGTAATGATCCAGGTTAAACAACGTTTTATCAGCAAAGAAGTATTCACTGGTAAATTGTTTTACAAATAATTTTGTTTTTAGGTCAACATATCCGCTTCCTTTTGCTGCATCAACATAATACCATTGTTCAGGGCTTTGCCCTAATTGAACAACATTCCAGGAATGGTTCATGTCATCAGCTTTATTATTGATATCAGTAGCATTGTATTTAACATAGCCATCAACAGAAAGGCAACGGATGTTTGCCATACTGCACATTTCCTGTATCAACAAACTGAAGCCCCCCGGTGTGGTTTTTCTGAATTGAATTACATCAACAGGGTCAGTTCTTTTATTATCATTGCTTTTAATTGCCTTTGGATCCAATTGAATATTATTTGAGATCCAATAAAATATTGCGCGGGCTTTATCATATTTGTCCGTGAATTTTTCTGTGATCGTATCAGCGATCGTTGCAACATTGAGAGCGCTTAACGGGCCTAGATTTTTTACGTATTCGTCGGTTGCAGAATTATCCTTATTCTGTGCAAATAAATCTATTGATGTACTAAAAATAAATGACAGTAAAATAATCGTTCTCTTCATGTTCTAAAAATAAAGAACCTTACGTTAACATGATGTTTAAATCATTTCCGGGGAATTCACTTGCCTCCGGAATATTCATTTAAAAAGCCCCTTGATAAAAGGGGCTTAAAAAGTCATCTTAAGAAAAGAATCTCCCGGTATTTCGGAAGAAGCCAGCAGGAATCATCAATCATCAATTCCAGCTTATCTACATGATACCTGATGAGATCAAAATATTTTCCCTTAACATTATCACAATAGGAGATCGCCTTATCCCGGTTGTGTTCGATCTCATTTGATCGTTTTCTTTCTTCGATCATTTTTTCAACACTGTCGCTAATGATATTAATGTGCTCACTGATCTTTTCAAGGATCTGTTTTTGATTTGCATAAGATGATTCACCAAGTCCAGCTGCCTTCAATCCCATAATATTATTGATCAGAACATTTTGATATTTGATCGCGGACGGAATGATATAAGTTGTTGCAAGGTCTCCCATTACACGGGCTTCGATCTGAACTTTTTTAATATAAGATTCAAGCATGATCTCGTGCCGGGCCTCAAGTTCAGGAAGTTTGTATATAAAATTATCAGCGAATAATTTTTTTGATTTGTCAGTTATGTATGCGTCCAAAGCAAGTGGAGTGGTCTTTATATTTGGAAGCCCCCGTTTTTTTGCTTCCTTTTCCCACTCATCGCTGTATCCGTCTCCTTCAAATAAAACCTTTTTACTGTCAACAATATATTTTTGAATCACCTGCATGATGGCAACCTCTTTCTTTTCACCTTTCTCCATATGGCCGTCAACTTCTGTCTTAAAATTCTTTAATGTTTCCGCCATGATGGTATTCAAGGTTGTCATTGGACCAGCGCAATTTGCAGAAGAACCAACTGCCCGGAACTCAAATTTATTTCCGGTAAATGCAAAAGGGGATGTACGGTTACGATCTGTGTTATCCAGCATTAATTCAGGTATGCTTTTATGAATGTCAAGTTTCAGAATAGCTTCATCCTGTTCATCAAAATCCCCGCTCACCCTTTTTTCCACCTGGTTCAAAACATCTGTCAGGTATTTTCCTATAAAGATCGAAATGATTGCCGGCGGTGCCTCATTGGCTCCAAGCCTGTGGTCATTTCCTGCACTGGCAATGGATGCCCTGATCAACTCGGCATAATCATGAACCGCTTTAATAGTATTTACAAAAAAGGTTAGGAACATCAGGTTGGTCTTCGGTGTTTTGCCTGGTGCAAGAAGGTTGACCCCTGTGTCTGTGCTCATGCTCCAGTTATTATGCTTACCGCTTCCATTGATCCCTGCAAATGGCTTTTCATGTAAAAGCACTACAAGGTTATGTCGCTTTGCCACACGGGTCATGATATCCATCAAGAGGGTATTATGATCAACAGCGAGATTTGTTTCTTCATATATCGGTGCGCATTCAAACTGGGCAGGAGCAACTTCGTTGTGGCGTGTACGTAAGGGAATGCCAAGCTTATAAGATTCCTGTTCAAAGTCTCTCATAAAAGCGTATATGCGTTCCGGTATGGCGCCAAAATAATGATCCTCCAATTGCTGCCCTTTGGCAGGTGCATGTCCAAATACTGTTCTGCCCGTTAGTAACAGATCAGGCCTGGCAGTTGCTAACCCGGCATCAATAACAAAATATTCCTGTTCCCATCCCAGTGTTGCATTTACTTTTGAAACGTTCTTGTCAAAATACTGGCAAACATCCACCGCTGCTTTGTCCAATGCAACAAGTGCTTTCAGTAAAGGGGTCTTTGTATCCAGTGATTCCCCGGTATAGGAAACGAAAATGGTTGGAATGCAAAGTGTTTTTCCATGACCGATCTCCATAATAAAGGCTGGGGAAGAAGGATCCCACGCGGTGTAACCCCTGGCCTCAAACGTGGCTCGCAATCCGCCACTTGGAAATGAAGATGCATCCGGTTCCTGCTGGATCAATGCAGCTCCTTCAAATTCCTCTATTGGAGTACCATCTCCTTTTAAAGTAAAAAATGAATCGTGCTTTTCTGCTGATAATCCTGTAAGCGGCTGAAACCAATGCGTAAAATGTGTAACACCTTTTTCTTCAGCCCATGCCCTTAAACCGTTTGCGATGTTACTCCCCATGGTCCGGTCGATCTTTTTTCCTCCAAGGGTGGATGCAAGCAGGCTCTTGTAAGCATCATCACTCAAATAATGCCTGGCTGTTTTTAAAGTGAATACATTTTCGTTGAAGATCGCATTGATCCGGGCAGATGGATCAGGTCTCCCATTGACGAGATTTTTATTTATATTGTCAATCGCATTTAATCGCAATGAAGTCATTATTTACAGTTTTTATGCTGCAAATAAATGAAATATTATTTTAAAATGAAAAATATTTACAGATTTTTATGTTTTTGAGGAAAAAATGAATAAATA
>JBDSDG010000282.1:0-2681 GCA_039920685.1 Ferruginibacter sp. | reverse complement strand
CAATAATGACTAAGATCCTTGTTAATACCTTATTTATCAATTATGGATCGACTTCAACGGATCATATTTTTACAGATAAGAAGGAATTAAACAATTAAACCAAGTAACATGAAAAAGATCCTCTTTACCTGCCTCCTGTTTTTAACCTTCACGGTTGTAAAAGCCCAGGTAGCCAGTCATAACAACTACAACAGCTGTAAGCCATATAATTCGCTGATTAAAGACAGCAGTGAAATGAGCGATTTTGATTATTATATGGCTAAACGAAGGAGCAAGAATACAGCGGCATGGGTGTTACTTGGCGGAGGAGCCCTTGCAACCGTAGTTGGTGTTGCTATTTTCCCAAAAGACTATGATATCATTTTCGGAAACGATAAATCAACTGAAAGCCAGGCTACCACCTCCAATGTTGTGATGATAGCCGGAATAGCGGCCATGCTTGGAAGTATACCTTTTTATATTTCATCAACCCTGAACAAGCAACGGGCACATCTAAGTATAAAAAATCAAAAAACGGGTTACGGCTTACCTGCCAGGGGCTCAAAAAAAATAACAGGGCTAACCTTATCTATACCGCTTGGCTAATGAACCTATGTATTGTCTTCAGGGAGTGAACGGATATAAGGCGAAGGTAATGGTGAGTAATTAAGCATCGGTTCATTGATACAAACAAGAAATAAAAAAATAACGGGATCAGTTTGCTTATCCCCATTGGCAAATGAGAAGAGAACAGATGTAGAAACTGATCAGCGTAATAAAATAAAAATCATAAATAAAAGAAATATTATGAAAGCATTTTCAAGATTCACATTTGTCATAATTTTTATCATTCTGACCCAGGCTTCATGTAAAAAGCCAGACCATGGCCCGGATATAACTGTAAACAACCAGTTATCAAAAAATCCCTGGAGGTTATCGGCTGTAACTATTAGCCCGGCCCTCAATGGCTCAACGGATTTTTATAACCAGTCGATGTTACCGTGTGAGCGCGACAACATTTTTAATTTCAGCCAGGCATATCAATTGTTTTCAGTTGATCCAGGTACAAGTGTATGTGGTTCAGGCGACCCGCAGGCCATCCGGGAAGACGCTTTTGGCGGCTGGTCGTTTGACCCAAACAATAGTATCCTGGCAATCTCCATTGCAATGCCTGTTCCGTTAAATGTAAACATGACTATTATTCAAATAAACGGTAACAGCTTTACTGGTAAAACCACCGAGGTCATTTCCGGTATTACGTATACAAAAACATGGATGTTTTCATTGTAACGAGGCTCAAAACTCTAAAAAATGCTTCCTACCTTCAATCGATCTAAAAACAACAATATGAAAAAGCTAATAACAATTACAATGGTGATTATCACAAATTTCAACACGAAGGCGCAAAAACTTGACGTTGTGGTAAGTAGTCTGCAAGCAAACAACCAATATGAGGCAGTTCATCGGATGCAAACCGAGGCGATTCCGAAAGACTACGACTATTATATGAAACGAAGAAAAATCAATAAGATGGTTGGTTGGTCATTACTTGGTGGCGGATTATTATTTTCCGGGGTGGGACTTATTTTGGCGGCAACAGTACCATCATATAATTACAACGACCCAAATTCATACAATTCAGTTGAAAGGCATGACAATGCAACTGGTGTATGTCTAGTTGTAGGCGCAGTTGCAGGCATAGCATCTATCCCATTTATGATTATTGCTACTGCAAATCACAACAAGGCAAAATTGTTAATGACCGAACAAAAGACCGGTGCTTATATTCCAGCAATAAAGGGAAACATTAAAGGCCTCACATTAGCCATTCGTTTGTAATGCTTGAATATTTTAAAGAATGGGGAGGATTTTTGGCAACAGAAATTAAAATCTAAAATACCAGCTTATACGATCGCTAAATAGTTAATCATATTCTTTGTTTCATCACTTCATACAAAACAATTCCTGCAGATACTGAAACATTCAATGAATCAAATTCGGCGGTCATTGGAATTTGAAATTGTTCATCAGATATTTTCATCAATGCAGGATACACACCATGCTCCTCTCCTCCCATTATGATCGCACAAGGCTCATTGAAATGACATTCGTACACTTTTTTCTTTGCCTCGATATCACTCGCAAAAACTTTAATGCCGTTCAGGTGAAGCTCATCAACGGCCTTCATCAGGCTGTTCACCCTGCAGACAGGAATTTGTTCCAGGGCACCTGCTGAAGTTAAGATGGCATCTTCATTTAAAGCGCCTACACCCTTTTCCGGAATGATGATCGCATTCACACCAAAGCAAAAGGCGCTTCTTGCAATACCTCCGATATTCCGGATATCGGTGATCCCGTCGAGCATTAGGAACAACGGCACTTCTCCACTATCTACAACAAAAGAAATGATCTGCTGAAGGTCCTGGTATTGGATCTTTGAGACTTGGGCAACACAACCTTCATGATTGCTGATATTGAATCCATTCAGCTTTTCAACCGGGACTTTATTTATCGGAACCATATTGTCAAGCGCCAGTTTTTTTATTTCATCGATCAATGGCCCGTGCACTGTTGATTGCAGGTAGATCCTTTCCAATGCCTTGCCTTCTTTCATTGCCTTGATCACCGCTTCCCTCCCTATCACCAGGGTATTTTTTTTTGGCCGCTGGTGTTGATGCCTGAAATTTTTCACTGTTTAAATT
>JBDSDG010000281.1:0-17665 GCA_039920685.1 Ferruginibacter sp. | reverse complement strand
CAGGTGGAAAAATAAATTTCAATGCGGGAACCAGTGATTTCATCACATATAAGGAAGATGTGCACCAACTGGATTATATTTCTGGTGGTTCGTTGTTTACACATGCTAACAGTTTTATGGAAATTGGCTTACTGCCGGAAGAGTATTTTTTATACTGGGAAGAAGCGGATTGGTGTTACCGCGCTAAAAACATAGGATACTCTTTGTTGCTCTGCGATCAGGCTATATGTTACGATAAGGTTAGTACAACGATTGGAAAAGGTTTCTTGGCCGATTACTATTACACACGCAACGGCCTGCAATTTTTATCAAAATTCAAAAACGTAAAGGTACCAACTGCACTATTTTTTTCTTTGTTCAGGTTTATAATAAGAATTGTAAGCGGGCAGCCAACAAGGGCACGAGGGGTTTATGCCGGGATGCGGTCTTTCTTAAACAAAAAAATGCATGCGTATAAATAAGTATTTGCCTCTTGCTTTTATTTATTTCTTTATAAATTCCGTTGCGTTACCATTTGGCTTAACGTTCACAGCGATCCTGAGCCCTGTATTTTATTGGTGGATTTTGAAAGAGAGGAAAAAGGATGTATTGCTTCCGTTTTTCGCGTGCCTTTCACCGTTCCTGATCATTCATTTTTTGAATGGAGTTGATGCCAGGGTATACATAACTTCAATTTTAAACTACTCGGCCGTATATATTTTTTGCCAGGCTTTTTATACCTTTTTAAAAGTGGCTGAAGATCCTGAAAAAATATTCAGAAAAATACTGTGGATTAACTTTGTTCTCTGCCTGTTGGCAATACCAATATATTTTACCTCTTATTCGGATCTGCTATGGTCCGATCAGGCGCTCACGGAAGGCATTGATAATTTTAAGCGCTTAAGGCTTTTCACATACGAGGCATCTTATTACGCAACATTATTTACACCACTATTCTTTTTCTATTTCGTTCAAATTATTCTACATCAAAATAAAATGAATACGTGGCTACTGTTGCTTATGATATTACTTCCATTTATACTCTCTTTTTCGATTGGAGTGATATCCGCTGTTTTATTTTCGATAGTACTTACTTACATTATTTATTTTGGAAGATTAACAAGAAAGAAGAGAGTGTTAAGTATGCTGTTGATCTTTGGCTTTACGACTGCGGCAGTGGTAACTATCCTGGTATTGTTTTTTCCGGGTAACACCATTTTTGTAAGGGTCGAAAACATATTTCTGGGGACTGATACCTCAGGCAAGGGAAGAACATCAGACGCGTTTATTTTGGCCTGGGACATTATGAAACAAAAAAGCCTGATATGGGGTGTTGGTGCGGGCCAGATAAAAGTACTGGGTGGGGATATCATAAGGAGCTATTACTTATACGCGTTGGATTATGATAAGATCGCTATTCCGAATGCCGCTGCAGAAACATTGGCCATCTTTGGATATGTCGGGTTGGGTATCCGCGTTTTGATCGAACTATTCTTCTTTTTTTATACCCGGGTTTGGAACAATTATTATCGCCTGTTATTATTTTTATTTATTTTTTTATACCAATTCACTGGTAGTTTTATAACAAACATCGCCGAGTATGTGATCTGGATATTAGCGTTTACAAATGTTTTTTCTTCTTTTGATTCAAAAGATCTAATGGTTATTCGCAACAATAAATCTTCACTATCATGAGGGTCGCAATGATAGTCCGGTCAACGATCTACTCTGCAAAAGGGGGTGATACAATACAAGTACTTCAGACAGCTGCTCATCTTTCCCGTTACGCTATTAAAGCAGACATTTTAATGGCTCATGAAAAGATCAATTACGCAAAATACGACGTTCTTCATTTTTTTAATATCACCCGTCCAGCGGATATGCTTCTACATATTTGGATAAGCAAAAAGCCTTTTGTTATCTCTACCATATTCATCGATTATAGTGAATATGATAAATATCACAGAAAGGGATTCAAAGGATGGTTTTTTAGATTCCTTAATGCTGATAACATTGAATATGTAAAAAATATTTCCCGGTGGATTTTGCGTAAAGATCCGCTTGTTACAGCTCCTTATCTCTGGAAAGGCCAGCGAAATTCTATATTGGAGATCCTGGGTAAGGCCAGGGTTCTATTACCCAATTCTCATTCAGAATATAGAAGACTTATTGCCCGTTATAATTGCAATACTAATTATATATTTGTTCCGAACGGTGTTGATCCAAAAACGTTTGTCTTTGATCCATCAATCGAAAAAGATCCATTGCTTATACTTTGTGTAGCAAGAATAGAAGGAATAAAAAACCAGTTGAATCTTATACTTGCTCTTAGAAATACAAAATATAAATTAATGTTGATCGGTTCTGCAGCACCGAACCAAAAGGAATATTATAACGCTTGCCGAAAGATGGCAACAAACAATATTACTTTTATTGACCACTTGCCACAGGAACGGTTAGTGGGTTATTATCAACGTGCAAAAGTTCATGTACTGCCTAGTTGGTTTGAAACCACAGGCCTAAGTTCACTAGAAGCAGGCGTGATGGGTTGCAACATTGTTATCACTGATAAGGGAGATGCGTCTGAATATTTTGAAGATGAAGCTGTTTATTGTGACCCGGTATCACCGGAAAGTATATATGAGGCAGTTAAGAAAGCAACAGAACTGCCTTTTAATGCATCATTGCGTAAAAAAATACTTAGTCTATATACCTGGGAACAGGCAACCATCAGAACAATAGAAGCGTATGAACGATAAAAAATATATGGGGCTAAAAATAGGAATACTTGGCACTCGTGGTATCCCCAATCAATACGGCGGTTTTGAGCAAGTTGCTGAATATCTTTCCGCAGGCTTGATGCAACGCGGACATGAAGTGATGGTATATAATTCCCATAAACATCCATACCAGCAAAAACAATGGAACGGTGTTCCTATTATTCATTGCTTCGACCCGGAATACCTGTTGGGAACAACCGGACAGTTCATTTACGACCTCAATTGTATCCTTGATGCCCGTAAGCGGAATTTTGATATCGTTTTAATGCTTGGATATACCAGCAGTTCAGTCTGGAAGAGATTGTATCCATCTAAAAGCATCATTATCTCAAATATGGATGGATTGGAATGGAACCGTGCGAAATATTCCAGGCCTGTTCGCCGGTTCTTAAAATATGCAGAGAAGCTTGCAGTATCATCCAGCCATTATCACATTGCAGATTCTGAAGTGATCAAAGAATACCTGGATTATAAATACAAGATTGATTGTAAATACATTGCTTATGGTGCAGACCTACATTTTAAAGTAGATGAAAAGTTACTTAGGGAATTCAACCTTGTAAAAAAGGATTATTTTGTCTCAATGGCACGCCTGGAACCGGAGAATAATGTGGAAATGTTACTGGATGGTTTTAGCCATTGCGGTTCGAATAAAAAGTTTATTGTTATTGGAAACACTTCCAACCGATATGGAAAACATCTGGTAAATAAGTTCAGGCACGATGACCGGATCATTTTCATTGGTGCATTGTTTGATCAACAGAAAATAAAAACGATCATTAAACTTTCGAATGTATACTTTCATGGCCATAGCGTGGGAGGGACAAATCCCTCATTACTGGAAGCAATGGCTGCGGAAGCATTTATTGCAGCACATTCAAATCCTTTCAACAAAAGTATACTCCGGGAGAATGCGGTTTACTTTACCAATGTGAAAGAGGTAACCGATATTCTCATGAAATATGAGTTTATTGCAAATGAAATATTCATTCAAAACAATTATGCAACGATCAGGAATGAATTTACCTGGGATAAGATCATTGGGCAATATGACGTATACTTCAGGGAGTGCTATTTGGCGAAAAGTGAACCGAAGTTTATTCCGCAACCACATATTATAGAACAGCTGGTGGAGGTAGAATAAGCTTGTACAACCATTTATAACTGAACTACGTTTTTATATTTGCAAATTATGTTTTTTACATCTTTAAATATTCATGAATTTGTGCATTAGGAAAGACATATTGGCAACGCTGACCTATTTTAATATGTTTGATTACCCGTTGAGAAAACGGGAAATATTCCTTTTTTTGAGCCATCACGATGAGTTGCATGAGTTCGAGGATGCGTTAGGAGTTTTACTAAATGAATCAATGATCTATAAGATCGGTGAATTTTATAGTCTGCACAATAATTATTCCCTGGCTGAAAGAAGGATCAAAGGCAATGAAAAAGCGGTAAGCATGCTCACCAAAGCGGGTAAGGCAGCATCCCTGATCGCTAATTTCCCGTTCGTAACCGGGGTTGCCGTTTCCGGGTCCCTTTCAAAAAATTTTGCGGATGATGCAGCTGATATAGATTTTTTTATCATTACGAATGCGAACCGTTTATGGATCGCCAGGACCTTTTTGCATGTGTTCAAAAAATTCACTTTCCTTTTAAACCTGCAGCATTATTTCTGCATGAATTATTTTATTGACGAAGCAGAGCTTACAATTGTTGAGAAGAATGTATATACTGCAACAGAGATCGCTACCTTATTGCCGCTCTGGGGAAATGTTTCGTTCGAAGAATTTTATGCTGCCAATAGCTGGACAAAAAAATTTCTTCCCAACAATTATATGCGCATCTCCTCTGCCAAGGATAAAAGAAGGGGCCGGGCAATATTACTTATAGAAAAACTAATGAATAACAAGGCCGGCGATTGGATCGATACTTTTTTAATGAAGCTGACAGCCAAAAGCTGGTCCGCAAAAACACGCAAACAAAAAATAAACAGCAGGGGAATTGTGATGAGTATGGACGTCAGCAAGCATTATTCAAAACCTAACCCTCAGAATTTCCAGCAAAAATTATTGAAGCACTACAATGCTCATCTTATTGATTTATTCGACCAGTATGAACATTCATCGCCGCTAACCAATGAACTGTTATAACAATAATTTTTAAAAAATATTTGTGCAACAAATTTCTGTAGTCATAATAACCAAGAATGAAGCGCTCAATATCATTGACTGCATTAATTCCGCAAAAATGGTTAGTAATGACATTATCGTAATAGATTCCGGGAGTACAGACGGCACTGTTACATTAGCAAAACAACAAAATGTTAGGGTTGAACCCATTTTATGGAGAGGATACGGCAGTGCCCGAAATACCGGGGCCATTCTTGCATTGAATGATTGGATATTATCGCTTGATGCGGATGAAAGGATCACTGGGGAGCTGGGCAATTCCATTTCTTCCATGCCTCTTACCGATCCCAATATTATTTATGGGTTCAGGCGCATGAATTATTTCGGTCACACCAGGATAAAGTATGGCGAATTATCGCATGACCGTGTCTTCAGGCTTTATAATAAACATCACAGTCAGTGGAACCTTGTTCCCGTGCATGAAATGCTTGTAGGTCAAAACCCAAAGAGAACAACGCTGAAGCCTAAGGCAGCTCATTATGGCATACGTACCAGGAACCACTATTACCAGAAAAAAATGGGATATGCTGCTCTTTGCGCCTTAAAATATTTGCACAAAAGAAAAAGATTTGTGCGTGCCTTGCAAGTGCTATCCCCAGGATTTAGTTTTATCAAATCTTATATTTTTCAACTGGGATTTTTAGATCAGCGCATTGGCTTTATCATCTCAAGGATAAATGCTCAATACAGCCGGAAGAAATATCAGCAACTTGAATTGTTATTAGAACAAGAAGAAAAACAAATCCCAGAATTCAACTTCGTGAGAAGTTCGATGAGAAAGATCATCTCTTTCCTTTCCTAGGCTTTAAAATTTTTTCCGAAAAGTAATAATATAGTAGTCTCCTACATATTTCCACGGCCATTTATTTTTATACTGATCTTCTTTTTGGCGTAAGAAAGAGAATGTTTTGGGATGCATTTCAGCAAAATTTTCAATATAAGAAGGAGGGACGATCGTACACAATCCTTCAAGCTCAAGTAAAGTAAAATTTTTGAGGATACGCTGTACGGTTTTTGGTGAATGATACCAACATGTAAAGGCAGATCCATCGATCTGTGCATCTCTTCCCTGCAAGCTAAAAACCCTGCGTGTGGCGGTCCGAAACTTGCCTTTAAATAATAAAAGAAATTCCCATAAACAAAATTTTGGAAGGATAACCAAGGTCACCAACCCGCCAGGTTTTAATAACTTCTCGAATGAATTGAATACTTTCTCCAATTCATTTGTGCAGTTAAGTCCAGCAAAGTTTGAAAAGATCAGTTCGTAAGGTCCTTTTTTTTGCAAACAATCGAGTGCAGTGTAAGAACAAGCTTCATTACTTACCCGATCGGTTAAATTATGTTCCCTCACCTTTTGTCTTAATTTTTCCTGCATACCGGTAGAAATATCCGTTGCATGAACGAAATTTCCCATTGAGGCAAAATAAATAGCATCATCCCCGGTTCCTGCATTTAATTCCAGGATATTGCTTCCGGGCATCAGGTATTTCAGAACATGTTGCCGAACGCGGGTTCGCTTATAATGAATGATGGTATTGGAAGCATATTCCTCATCGAAAATTTCCGATTGTTTATTGAATGCTGATGCCGCATGCTCTTCATTTATTTTAGGAGAGAAACTCATAACGCGGGCTTTTCAAGCTGATGCAATTTTTGCTTGTCGATAAAGGCAGCTGGCATATAATATAAAAGGGATAAGGCTTTTTTTATCATTTTGAAATTCACTTCAAGCGGGTGCTTTAATAATTGCCGGGCATTATCAAAAGCAATATGTGTTCGATAGCTCTTGTGAACATAGCGATGCAATTGTTTATAGAACGCAGGCTGATAAGTGTTTCTAAACATTAAGGCCAATTCATCAGAGTCATTCCAGTTGGTCTTTTCTTTCATTCCCGACCTTACCTTTTCAAAAAAAACAGTTCCGGGCAGTGGATATGAAACGGATATACCGATCTCATGCGGCAATAATGTATTGATCATATCGATTGTGGATCTAATGTCCTCTTTTGTTTCGCCTAAATAACCAAACTGGATAAAGAAGGATGGCCTGACACCGCATTTTTTTATCAATCGTGTAGATTCAAATATTTGTTGAACGGAGGTTCCTTTATCCATAGCATCCAATATTTTTTGTGAGCCACTTTCTGCACCCATCCATATATTGTCGCAACCTGCTCTTGCAAGATCTTTGATATTGTTTTCCTGTAACAACAGGTCTACCCTTCCCTGCATTTTAAATTTAAATGATAGCTTTTCCTTTTCAACCAGGTTTGCAAATTCATGTACCCAACCCGGCTTTAATCCAAATATGTCATCACAGAACCAGATGTGATCAAATCCAATTTTCTCTTTCAACAGTTTTAGTTCATTGATCACATTTTGAGGACTCCTTGAATTATAACGGTTACCATAGATCGGTTTTGCGCACCAGTTACACTTGAACGGACAACCACGTGTTGTTGCCATATTCAAAGAAAAATATCCTGCATGCTTCAGCCACATTTCCCGGTAAGGTTTTAGATCAACCAGGTCCCATGCAGGAAAAGGAAGATCGTCAAGTTCCTTTAGTACGTTTCTTTTTTTTGTTTTAACGATCGCATCATTGTGTTTGAAAGCAAGGCCATCAATTGAATAAAGATCTGTTTGATTTTTTTCCAGTGAATTTACAAGTTCAAGTAACGTCATTTCTGCTTCGCCCAGCAAAATAAAATCAGCGCCTTGATCCAGGTACATTTCAAAACGATCTGTTGAATCTGAACTGGAAACAAGGATCTTCCATCCCGAAGATTTTGCAATTTGGATCATTTTAAACGCAGCTTCCCTCATATTATGAAGGCACATCTTTGTGAGATAATTGAAGCCATCGTCATAAATAACAAAAATGCCAGGCGGGGACTTACTTAAGGAAGGAACAATCTCCTCCGGGCCATGTGTAAACATTGTATCGAAAAAAGAAACCGGAAAACCATTTTGCCTCATGAAAGCAGCGGCATACAAGGTTCCTAATGGTGCATAAGGCTGTCCGGTGGCCCATTGTTTTGGATCAAGACGTAAGAAGTAAGAATGTGTGAACAATATATTCATAATACTTCTGCAATTTAATTTGTTTATGAAATATTGCTGTGTGGAGCAAGATTCAAAAAACAAACACATTTTATACAGGTTTCATTTTTTTGTATATCCAGGTTCTTTCTGAATGCGATAGAGCTTTCGCTGTTGATAATATTCTCTAAGCTGCCGTCTTTAATATTTCCATACGCCTTATGAAAAAAACATGGCCTCACTGTCCCGTCTGCTTCTATCACTGTAGAAACCCACGGGGCGTTGCATTTTTTATAAGGATAATCATTGAATCCATAGACCGCTGCATAGTGATCATAGATGTTCAATAATTTTCCGGGAGATTCTGCAATAAAATTATTTTGAATGTCAGTTCTGCAGGTTAATAAAAGCTTAGCTAATATTTTCTTTAGCTCCACGAGATCAGTTTTTGACAAAAGTATTTCATGCTGCCTGTTCTCATCCCATGATATTTCCCTGTTGAATGCGTTGCTGCTAACATCCGCCGGTAAGAAGCTGATACTATTTAACCTAAGCTCTTTAGCGCTTTCTATGATCTCGGCCCAATACCTGAAATTCAGCTGGTGAATAACCGTACGGCCGCTAACCTTGAACGTTGGATCAATTGCTTTTACTGCAAAAATACCTTCCTTCATTTTTTTAAAGGCGCCGGGAATATTCCTGATCGAGTCATGCAAAGCCTCATCTCCATCAAGCGAAACAATAATATCATCCACCCATTTTACTAATTGCGCTGCGTTTTGTTTAATGGTGAGGCCGGTAGAAAGCAAACTGATCTTAATGTTCACCTTTTTTAATATTTCACACAATCTAAAGAAGTTCTTATTTAACAATGCCTCGCCACCTGACATCAGGACTTGCTGTGTCCCTAGTTTCTTTAAGGACAAAAGCAATCCTGTTATATCATCCTCTGTCAATTGTTTTAAGTTATTATTCCCTTTCCAGATATCACACATCACACAACGGCAATTACAGGCGCTATGCGGCATTAAGATGACTATCGGCAAAGTGCTGATCTTATCAGTTTGAAGTGATTTGTAACGGTGATAAACCTGGTATAATGATCGAACATTGATCATACAGTAATTACGATCCAGGGAAATGGATCTGTTTTTCTAAACAATTTATTTGTAATAGTGTCAGGATCAAATAATACTTTATGACGGTACTTTCTGACAGCCTGGAAAGAATGGTGAAAATAAAATTTGCTTAGCTCATGGTAGCCGATCGACCGATAATATTCAGCCGTCCTGTTTGCAGCATCAGTGATCTCCTGATCATGATAAAACCTTGTATCAACAATATGTATCTCTCCGTCTTTATTAAGGAGCTCCAACGCCCGGCCAATTACCTGATCGAACACAGCAAAGTATTGAACAGAAGCCGCAAATACGATCACATCGAATTTTTTATTGTGAAAATCGAGTTGTCTTATGTCGCCATATAAAAGACTAATATTTTCTTTCTTACTAAAAACCCTCCTGGCTTGCGCAAGTTCTTTTTTGTTTATGTCAGTTGCGGTTATTTCTGAATTTTTAATAACAGAGAGCCTGGCGGAAAGCCACCCGTTTCCACAGCCTACTTCAAGAATGGATAGCGGTTTATTTTTTTGTTGCAGCCTTTGTAATAACCTTGCAGATGATCTTTTTCTCACATTCCATTCATCAAAATGTTTGTGGCTTTTTTCAATCGAAGGTAGCAAGGCTACCTGCTCATCAGAATAAATCCTATTCTCTTTCTCCCTGGCAGCTATATAAATGCTTTCAAAATCGATAGATCTTGAATCGTGTACTAATGTATAGTTGTTATCGGTCAAAGTTTTTATACTGAATTTACAACAGAGGAAAAAGGGTTTTATAAAGAGTTACACGAAGAATTTTAAAATCCTTGTATCTCCGGTTGCCTGTACTTCCACATTCGCTGCAAGAGCTTTATTTCATAAGGATACTGATGAACGTTAATTTTATAACGGATCCCTGCAAGCATATGCATCGTTTTCCTTTTGAAGCTATTCAGGCGTATATCCGTTACAGTAGGATAATAACCGTTAAGTACTGTTTCAAAATTTTTGATCTTATCTATCATAGCAGGAGTAAGCCACGGAGTCAATGGATTCTTGCGAAGGTCAAAGTTTTCCCATGCCGGACTGATCCAGTCTTCCAGCTTCTGGGGGAATTTAAATCCTTTTGCCAGCGCCTGGTTATAGAGATCCGAACCTTCGGTAGCAACGGGACTGTAGGTATACAAAACGATCTCTGTCCCGGGGTTGATCGCCTTTATCTTTTTAATAAAAGTGATCTCGAAGTCGATCTGTGAATCCACTTCTGCCGGAGTTGGTGCGGGAGTTCCCAACACAAAGGAATATTCAGGAATGATGTCAAATTTTTTCATCCGGGCTGCAAATGACGCAATTTGTTCCCCTGTTTGAGTGCCACCCTTGTCCATTTGTTTAAGTATGGCATTGTTGCCGCTTTCTGCACCGAAAAATATGATCTTGCAACCAGCTTCACGAATGAGTGACAAAGTGGAATCTTTGAATTTGGCCATGGTATCGATCCTTGCCATCCCCCACCAACTCATCTTTTCAGCCTTGATGAGTTCTGCAAATTCAATCGTGCGTTTTTCAGAGACAAAGAAATTGTTATCATGGAATTCTATCGCATCTGCTCCCCATTTATCTTTTATGTATTTGATATCATTGTAAACTTTTTGGGCTGATTTAGCCTTCCATCTCGCCTCATAAGTTGGAACAACAGCACAAAATGAACAGGTGAAAGGACAACCGATACTTGAATGGTAAGCCAATGTTTTTTCTCCTAAATAAGTTTTGCCAAGATACTTGTCCATCGAATAAAACCCCGTAAGCTTATCATAGGGCAGTGGAGGAAGTTCATCCTGCTCTATCAGGTCTTCCTTAATGGACTTTACGCACTGACCGCCGGCGCTATAGATCAAATTTTTTATAAGCTCGTACGGTTCATTTTTCTCCAGTGCGTCGATAAGTTTGGGAAAACAGTGATCTCCGGGACCGTTAATAACAAAATCAACATAGCCTGAATCGAGTACAACTTTATATTGATTTGTTGGAAAGTAACCGCCCCAGATGATCTTTACTTCAGGATAGATCTCGCGGATCGTCTTTGAAACAGGAATCGCTTGTTTCAATTGCGGGCCGGGCATTACAGTAATTCCCACATATTTGATGTCTCCTGACTCAAGGTAACGCATGATCGCTTCTAATGGATCCTGCTCCCTGTTCCCGTCAACAATGACCCAAGGGTATTTGCCTTCTATAGATGCTGCAATGTTTAATATAGAATTCGGGACCCTGTGTTTAGCAACGGCGCTACGTGGATTGAATAATAAAACTCTATGCATAAAAGTTGGCAAAGCAGCATTTAACCGCTACTTTTAAGTACGTTAAAGGTAAGTAATGGTTGCTCCGAAAAAGTAATAAAGTCCATCTATAAACAACCTATTTTTTAGTAATTCGTATTAACAGGTGATAACTCAGTTATCATTGTTGCCCATGAATATACTTGCTTCCATACAGGATTATCTGCAAAAGAAAGTTTCTATTTCATCTGAAAGGCCTGTGGTTGAAGCCTATGATATTTGGTCTGCATCGTATGATGAACAGCCTGGTAATCTTATGCTGGACCTTGATTCCCAAATATTCTCTTCCCTTATTACCGGCATCTGCATTGAAAATAAACAAATTGCCGACATTGGATGTGGCACGGGCAGGCATTGGAAATTGTTGTATGAACGTTTCCCGGCTACAATTACAGGTTATGATGTTTCCCCCGGTATGCTATCAAGGCTAAGACAAAAATTCCCTGCCGGGATAAGTCACCAGGTTACAGATAATTTATTAATGGATGTTCCTGCGTCGTCTGCCGATCTTATAATAACTACACTCACTGTTGCGCATATAGAAAATATTAATGAAGCGTTGGCCTCCTGGGCACGTATTCTAAAAGATGGTGGGAACCTGGTAATTACTGATTTTCATCCTGCAACATTGGCAAAAGGAGGTAAGAGAAGTTTTACTCAGGATGGAAAAACTTATTCAGTGAAAAATTACGTTCATCCGTTAAATGAAATAATAGCCACGCTCATGCATCATAGATTCCACCTAATAAAAAAGGAAGAACGTTTCGTAGATGAAAGTGTGAAATCTTATTATGAAGATCAGCATGCATTACCAGTTTACAATAAGTTCAAAGGAATGCCGATAATTTATGGCATTCACTTAACCAAATAAAATGGTTCTGAATAATATTACCTTTATGAACAGCCGTGAACCGGGAAATATTTCCTTCAAAGGAGGTCATATCAGCGCTGTATCAAATAAACCCACAAGTTTGAATGTTGACAATTTCCAGATCAACTTTAATAATGTGATCGCATTTCCCGGGCTGATCAATTCCCATGACCATCTTGATTTCAATTGTTTTTCCCCTTTAGGAAAAAGAATTTACAGCAATTATACAGAGTGGGGCAATTATATACATAAGGAGTATAAGCAGGATATAAATTCAGTTCTGAGAATTCCCATTGACCTGAGAGCAACCTGGGGAATGTATAAGAATTTACTTTGCGGAATTACTACAGTGATAAATCATGGGCCGGTGTTAGAAATAAAAGATCCATTGATAAGCATCAGGCAGGATTTTCAAAACCTGCATTCTGTAAAATTTGAAAAAGGGTGGATATGGAAATTGAATAATCTGTGGCTAAGAAAAAAGCGCTGCATCATTCATACTGGTGAAGGCTCAGATATTCAATCATCTGAAGAGATCGATAAATTACTTAAGTGGAATTTATTCAGAAGGCCATTGATCGGCATACATGGGGTGGCTATGAATGAGGAACAGGCAAAAAAATTTGTTGCACTTGTATGGTGCCCTGAATCGAACAAAGTATTGCTGAACAAGAGCGCAAACATTTCCAGCTTGAAGGATAAGACGAGAATTGTTTTTGGAACAGATTCAACGCTGACGGGAAATTGGAACATTTGGAATCATTTGCGTTTGGCACGGCTGACAAAACAGGTCAACGATTCGGAACTGTATGAAATGATCTCCAGGTCACCATGTAAGTTATGGCATGTGAATAGCGGTGATCTCCGCATCGGTAAAAAATCAAATATCGTTATTGCAAAGAACAAAGGTGCTGCTTCACAATGGGACAACTTTTATTTAACCGATCCGGAAGACATATTGATGGTTATTCACAAAGGAAACATCAGGTTGTTTGATGGACAGCTTTCAGATCAGCTAAAGCAAATGAATTTTGACATGACCGGATTTTTCCCAATTACTATAAACGGCATCTGTAAATTCGTTGAAGGAGATCTTCCCCGGTTGATGGCTGATATAAAGAAATATTATCCCCAGGCAGTTTTTCCCTGCAGTGTTCATGATCCAATAAATGCGATCGCAGATGCTTAAAATTGTTGACCTGGTTTATTATTGTCACCAGGATTACACATCACCACAACAGGTGTTGGAAAAACACAGCCGTTCACTTGGATTTGTTGATCATATCAAAACCAAAGTGCAATATGAAGTTATTACCCATCTTAATTATGAAGGAAAGGTAGCGATCAATAATGTGCCTTATACATTCTTCAAGCGTGGAAATCAACCCTGGCAAATACCATGGAAAACTCACGATTATATTCGCAATCTAAGGCCAGAAATAGTTTTAGTGCATGGATTTATTTTCCCCTTACAGGTGATCATGTTAAAACAGGCTGTAGGAAAAAGCTGCAGGATCATCCTGCAACACCACGGTGATAAGCCGGCTCCATCTAGCAGAAGTTTTTTTCAAAAAGTTGCGGACCGTTTTGTTGATGCCTATCTATTCACTTCGCTTGAACAATCTAAACCGTGGTTGGATCATAAAATAATAAAAGATGTGAATAAATGTTACGAGGTTCTCGAGGCATCAACGCATGTGAAAAGGAAGGACAAAGTTTTTAGTAAGGACAAATTGGGGTTTAAAGGGAACTATAACATCTTATGGGTTGGCCGGCTGAATGCGAATAAAGACCCATTTACGGTCCTGAAAGGATTTCAAAAATATCTTTTGATACAGCCCTTAGCAAACCTTTACATGGTTTTTCAATCGAATGAATTATTGCACGAGATAAAGGATTTTATAGGAAAAAATACGTCTTTGCCCAATACCGTGCACCTTGTTGGAATGATACCGGAAATGGAGATCCCCTATTGGTATAGTGCAGCAGACATTTTTGTTTCCGGCAGCCAGAATGAAGGCAGTGGATATGCATTAATTGAAGCAATGCACTGCGGATGTATTCCTGTAATTACAAATATTCCTTCATTTAGGCAGATCACATCATCCGGGAAATATGGTTTATTATTTGACATCGGAAATACCGATCAGCTCTCTGCTTTGTTAGATAAAGCGGGACAGATGTCAGGAACTGACTATTCCAAAGAGATTCAGTTGTATGCCTTAGATAGTTTAAGCTTTGAAAAAATTGCCGAACAGGTATATGATATCTGTGAAAGCGTGGTGTATCAAAAATAGCGGCGAATAATTATTGATACAGGGACAATACTTTTTCACAAATTTCTTCGATAGGATAGGTTATTACGCCGGTGTGGTCTAAGGATGGATCTTGCAGCAGTTCTTCCAGATTGTGCTGCATGTCCTTTTCTGTTTCAACAATGTGAAAATGATCAAAGTCTTTATGCATTGGTTTACAAAAACTGACAACATGAGCGCCGCTGTATAGCGCTTCACAGCATACTGTACTGAAGCCTTCATAAGAAGAAGGGTGCAGGAATATTTTAGTGGATCTCATAAAGTTTAATACTTCCTGGTGAGAGACTTTTCCCACCAAATGAATGTGATCCTGCAATTTGTTTACAGTTATGAGCTCCTGTAATTTGTTGTGGTCGATGCCTTCCCCACAAATAATTGATACAAGGCCAGGCTTTATTTTTACCATCTTGCTTATAAGCTCAATAAAAAGATCATATCGCTTTAAAGGGATCAAAGAGCCAGCTCCCATTATATCAATTGTTCTGTTAAAAGGTAATGCAGTGAACATTTTTTTATCAATTCCTGGCGGAATGGTACGTGCCGGCCTGATCTTAAAGTTTTTGAAAAATTCATCGGATATAAAATCAGATAGTGCAATAAGCATTTCCGGCTTTGGGCCAAGGAGGGAGAAATATTTATTATTTTTTTTTGCATCCTGCCCTAGCAGCCAGGTATAATTCTTTACATGATATTTTTTGGAGGCATACTTTCCGATCAGTGCACATTCACCCAGCCATAAATTTAAGAACCCGATCACATGGTTTTCGCT
This sequence comes from Ferruginibacter sp., assembly GCA_039920685.1. Taxonomy (GTDB): domain Bacteria; phylum Bacteroidota; class Bacteroidia; order Chitinophagales; family Chitinophagaceae; genus Ferruginibacter. The sequence goes on along the minus strand of JBDSDG010000281.1, from coordinate 2,279 downwards.
CATGATCTTTTTCAGGGTTGTCCAAACAGCTTTCCAGATAAGAAGCCTGTTTAACTTTCCCTTATTTCGTCCATTGAAAGGGATCACATTAACGCCGTGCCATTTATAAGGTTCATCGGTGAATGGATATTGAAACGCAAGTACAATAATATTAAGTGCCGGGTTAAGAACTTTAAGGTTTCTTGTAAATATTTGGGGGAATGTAACACTACTGCCATCATTCTCATCAGCCGGGAAGCCTGGAGTAAGGATCACTAATGTATTAGCCTTCATCCAATAAAATTTGTTTATTACAAAATGACAAGGCTTTTTTATTGTGAGTGATCAATAATATTATTTTACCTTCTGCAGCTATTTTTTTTAATACGTTCATCATTGCAGATTCCGATACTTCATCCAGTTCATTAAATGGCTCATCGAGGATAAGCAGGTCTGCCTCTTTATATAAAGTTCTTGAAAAAATTATTCGTTGCCGTTGCCCGCCGCTGAAATTTTTTCCATTTTCTGTCACTATCATTGACAATCCATCGGTGGTTTGAATGACTTGATCTAAACCTGATAGGGCGACCGCTTTGGTTAACCTCTTTTGATCAAGCACACTTTCCTCCAAAGTTATATTCGTTAAGATACTATCATAAAGAAAGAAAGGCTGTTGTTTAATATAGCTGGTCCTGCTCCAATACCCCTGCCTTTTTTCTTCGTTCGCTATGTTTCCATTAATAAGGATATTTCCGGTATCAGGGTTCAAAAATCCAAGCAGCAAATTGGCAATGGTTGTTTTTCCTTTTCCTGAAACGCCTGCAATTCCAACTATATCTCCGGTAACCGCATTTAGGCAAAATGATTCAATTATTTTTTTCCCCGGATAAGTGAAGCTTACATTATTAAATTCAACAGATCGGATTGCTTCAATGTTGTATCTGGTTATATTATTTTTTGCAGCTACAAGTCCTGTCATCGTAAACAAATATGTTTTTACCTGTCCCCATGTATTCATGATCTTCACTATGCCCGGAATAACTTTATAAGCTGCAGCCATAAATGCTCCCAGCGTTACCAATTGGATCGTTGTTTCATTTCCCGTGTAAAGATTTAAAACAACCAGCATGAATAATCCAAAAACAGCAAAGACCTCTATAAGCCTTGATGGCATATTTTGTATGAATTGCTTTTCGGCGAGGTAATGATTGAACTTTGATTGAAACCGGTTGTAGCGATTACTAAAAAATTCATGTCTCCCGAAAACATTGCTTTCAATATATCCTGACAATGCTTCCTGTAAATATTGAATCGATCTTTCAGCAGTTGTTTTTCCGTAAAGTCTGGCAGACGTTAGTTTTCTTTTCATGTAAACGGCGATGAGAATGATCGGCGGCACCAGGATAAGCAATAGTAGTGGAAAGAGAAAGGAGTTATAAACAAGTATTGCAGCAATGGTAATGAGGATCAGTATTGACTGGCTCAAGATCTGTTGCATACCATATAGAACATACAAACAAAATTCTATTGGCTGCTGGCTGATCTTCCTTATATTGATCGAAGAATCAGTATGAACATAAGAATTGTAGGATCCATTTAAAAATGCCAGTAGATTATCTTTTGATATTCTTGATGCCACACCATATACAAAAGAATGCTGCCCTTTAAAAACAATGAATCCAAATAAGTTTTTTATTGCAAATAACAGGAAGAAGATGCTGATCAGCATAAGGGGATGCGCTGAGAAGTAAGCAGAATAATATACAGAAGATGATGTGCGCCCGCCTGCATAAAAATTTATTACATAAAGCAACCCAGCAAGAAACAGGATGTCGAGTATGCTTATGAGAACATCCAGGATCATAAGAGTCACCAGCTGCTTTCTTTCCCGGTGGTTTAGTATCCTGAAAATATTTTTAAGAAGAGAATTCAACTGGTCCTTTTATATGTAATTGATGTGCAACTATAAACGTCATAACAGAAATGCGTAACTGATTTGATGAAAGTAAGTATTTTTTTTAAAGGATCAACTTTATCCATTATGCCGGGATCTGCGGCTCGGAGACTTGAGTAAAAGGTTGATGAAATGTGATCAGAAAAGGGCCTTAGAAATACCTACTATCACACCAGCGCTTTCTATAGGAAGGTTTCCTGTACCGATCTTGTTTAAAGGTAATTTTACATATGGTTCCACCCGCAGATCCAGGATCTTTCCCAGCTTATATGTATAACCCGCACTGAGGTTTATTACAGCTGCAAGGCTTGTGCTTTTTTCATGATAGTCTGCAGAGCGGGGATAC
>JBDSDG010000280.1:0-7562 GCA_039920685.1 Ferruginibacter sp. | reverse complement strand
GAGTTCGATCCTCACATAAAATACTTTCCTTCTGCAATAAGTCTGTCAGCAATCCTTCGCCTTGCATCTTTACTATTGAATGGGGCCATTTTAGTAAACCTTTTTAAGCCAAGTAACATCATACGTTGTTCGTCACCAGTTGCAAAAGAGTTGATCGCTTCTTTCCCGGACTTATTTACTTTGTCAATTGCATCGTTAAGATAGCATCGCATCATGTCAACTTGTATTTGTGAATTTGCTTCACCACCCTTATCTGCCATTTTTATTACACGCAATAAAGCGCTTTCCGCATGATAGGTTTGGATCGCCATATCCGCAATGTTCATAAGGATCTCCTGTTCATCAGATAGCTTCATCATTAATTTTTGAACTGCGGCTCCTGCAGTCATCAGGATACATTTTTTCATATTTGCGATCACTTTTTTTTCTGAAGCAAACGGTGTCTCATCTTCCGATCCAAATTCAGGAATGCTCATCAATTCTTTACTAACGGCAGTCGCAGGGCCCATCAGGTCTAGTTTTCCTTTCATCGCACGCTTAAGCATCATATCGACCGTTAATAGGCGGTTGATCTCATTTGTGCCTTCGTATATCCTGTTGATCCTGCTGTCGCGGTAAGCACGGCTGATCATGTATTCATCACTAAAGCCGTTACCGCCATGCACCTGAACTCCTTCATCCACTACAAAATCAAGTACTTCACTGCCATCTACTTTTAACATCGCACATTCGATCGCATATTCTTCTGCCGCGCCTAACAACGCTTCATTAAACAGTTTCCCTGCTTGTTGAAGTTCTGTTTCTTTGTCGTCGATCCATTTGGCTGTACGATATAACGCACTCTCGCCAGACCAAATGCGTATAGCCATCTCCGCGAGCTTGTGTTTTATGGCTCCAAAATTTGCGATCGCCGTCTTAAATTGTTCCCTCGTTTTTGCATATTGAACGGTACTTGAAAGTGACATTTTTGCACCACCGATAGCGGCTGCACATAGCTTTAACCGACCGATGTTCAGGATATTGAATGCAATGATATGCCCTTTGCCCACTTCTCCTAACAGGTTCTCTACCGGCACCTTGCAGTCCTGGAAATAGAGCTGGACAGTAGAGGAGCCTTTGATGCCCATTTTATGTTCTTCGGGACCTTGCGTAAATCCTTCCATTCCCCTCTCCACAATGAAACACGAGAATTTATCACCATCTACCTTAGCAAAGACTGTATAAACATCCGCAAAACCTCCGTTGGTGATCCAGCATTTCTGTCCATTCAATAGGTAATGTTTCCCATCGGCAGTTAGAACAGCGGCAGTCTTGGCCCCGAGTGCATCACTTCCACTATTCGGTTCCGTTAGCCCGTACGCTCCTTTCCATTCCCCGCTTGCAAGTTTAGGAATGTACTTTTTCTTTTGTGCTTCTGTACCAAAATATAATATTGGCAATGTACCGATGCCTGTGTGTGCAGCAACAGCAACGCTGAAGGAAAACCCGCCACCCAGCCCCTCATTTACCAGGGTTGAGGTAATGAAATCTTTTCCAAGGCCACCAAATTCTTCGGGTATAGATGCTCCTAACAAACCCTGTTCGCCAGCTTTTATCATTAGCTCAGGCATAAGGCCTGGTTCCATTTTATCGATGCGTTGTACATTAGGTAAAACTTCTGCGGCCAGGAACTGCAGGCACATTTCCTTTACCATTTTTTGCTCTTCATTAAAGTCCTCGGGTGTATAAGTTTCAAAAGCATTGCTTTCTTTGATAAGCCATTCCCCACCTTTTAAAACTGCTGTTTTCGATGCGGTATCCATAAAATTCAATTTAGTAATTGTGATCGTAACCTTATTGTTATTTTAAATTCTCATATACTTGTTGTAGTACTTCCTTTGCAATTTCTATCTGACCGTTTGTAACTCCCGACAAAGCCTCATTCAACGTTTGGCTTGCAAGTACCATAGTTTGTTCCTGTAATTTTTGTGCTTCTGCGGTCAGGTAGATCATATTTATACGCCGGTCATCTTTCGAGGCTACTCTTTTTACCAGTTTTAGCTTCTCAAGATTGTCAACTAACCTCGTTATGCTGGGCTTATCCCGAAAAGTTGCATCACAAAGTGATTGCTGGCTCAACCCATCTTCTTTCCATAATTGATATAATACACTCCATTGCTCTATCGTAATGTCGACGCCATTCTGCTTAAAATTCTTCTGCATTCTCCTGGCAATGGCGGTACTTGCTTTACCTGTGATAAAACTATATAACTCGCTTTTCTTAAATTGGTTGTTTGGCATATAGTTGTTTAAACAACTATATAAAGTTAATCATTCGATTCAATTTCAAAAAATTATTTTTGTACCAACATGCGGTATAAAATTCCGCTGTAACGCAGCAAGCCGGAGTTCCGGTTTGTACTGCCTGCACTGATCCAACTGTTATGATCTTTATTCTTATTTTAAGCACACTTCTACTAACGAGCTATATTTCCCTGTTATTGTATTACCGGGAGGCTTGGAGAAAAATTCCTTCTTTTAATAATTGTTCTGCAAAACTATCAACGATGATCTCTGTTATCATTCCTGCAAGAAATGAAGCAAAGAATTTACCTGTTTTGTTTCGATCAATTGAATTGCAGGATTATCCATCGGAGCTATTTGAAGTATTGATCATTGATGACCATTCAAGCGACAATTCCGAGCATATTTTTATGGAACAAGCTGGGATTAGAAATATTTCATTTCATAGGTTAAAGGATCATATCCCATTGTTAGAAATTAATTCTTATAAAAAGAAGGCAATTGAGATCGGTATTCAGCAAAGCCATGGTACACTTATCGTTACTACTGATGCTGATTGTATTATGCCTTCAAGCTGGTTGAGCACGATTGCCTCGTTCTATGAAACATTCAAGCCAGCTTTTATCGCCGCGCCGGTTGTAATTAAAGCTCACCTATCATTCATTGAAATTTTTCAGTCGTTAGATTTTATGACATTGCAGGGAATTACAGGCGCATCCGTTCACAAGAACATTCATAACATGTGTAATGGTGCGAATATGGCATATGAAAAATCTGTCTTCTATGACGTAAATGGATTTAACGGGATCGATAATATCGCAAGCGGGGATGATATGCTTTTAATGAACAAGATTAATAAAATGTATCCTAACCGGACGATGTTCCTAAAATCTGCAAAGGCCATTGTTCAAACCGGATCAGTAAAAACTGTCTATGAATTTTTTAGTCAGCGGATACGCTGGGCAAGTAAGGCAGACAGCTATGATGACAAAAGGATATTCTCAGTTCTATTAGTTGTTTATACGTTTAATTGTATGTTGTTGATCTTACCAATCACGCTGATCTTCCGCGAGCCTGGGGTTTCAATCTTTAATTTTAAATTTTCGATCATTAATTTTTGGTTATTGTCGATAGTACTTAAAACGACTACTGAAATGATTTTCCTGTTCCCTGTTTCCCAATTTTTTAAGCAACAAAAATTATTATTCTTTTTTCCATTGATGCAGCCCTTCCATATATTATATACTGTTATCGCAGGATGGATGGGAAAGTTTGGAAATTATAAATGGAAAGATAGAAACGTAAAGTAGGTCATCTTATAATACTATGGACGAGCATTCAATATCTATACAAACATGGAAGAAGATTAAAATGAATGGACTGGCAATGGCCGGGCTCTTGGTTATATCGATCTCCATTTTCGTAGCAATTTTTGCTTACCCGCTTTCTCCGGATAATTCCCCGAATGCAGACCTTCAGACTGTGGAGATACAGGCTAAAAAACCTGGGTACACGCAGTTGTTTTTAAAGATCCCTGGAAAGCATAAGCTACAGAAAAATATATTTAACCGGATTTTTAAAGGCACAATACCAGGATATAAATATGTACCTATAACTGGCTTTACGGTGAATAAGAATCAACTAGATGTAGACAAGTACATTGATGAGGATACAACTGTCAAACAGTTCTTTAATATTGACCAGCTTACCGGCAATCAGCGGGAAAGATTAAACGAATTGTTTGTCAAAAAAAAATATTGGCTTGGTACAGATGCATTCGGTCGGGATATTCTTAGCCGGCTGATCATTGGCACGCGGGTTAGCCTGGCAGTTGGACTTATTGCATTGATCATTTCCTTATTGGTGGGTATATTGCTTGGTTCAATTGCAGGTTACTATCGCGGAAGGGTAGATGCAATTATCATGTGGCTGGTAAATATAACCTGGAGCATCCCTACATTGTTATTGGTTTTTGCAATCACCATGGCTATGGGAAAAGGGTTCTGGCAAATATTTGTGGCGGTCGGGCTCACCATGTGGGTTAGTGTTGCAAGGCTTGTTCGGGGCCAGGTTATGGGAATGAAGGAACTGGAATTTGTTCAGGCGGCAAAAGTCCTGGGTTATTCGAACACGAGGATAATACTACGCCATATTTTACCCAACATCCTGGGTCCATTAATGGTTATCGGAGCTTCTAATTTTGCAACTGCTATTATTATTGAGGCGGGGCTTAGCTTTTTAGGAATCGGTGTTCAACCGCCCGTGCCGAGTTGGGGATTAATGATCAAAGAGAATTATAATTTTATAATAACACATAATCCTTTCCTGGCATTGATCCCAGGCATTGCGATCATGATCCTTGTATTGGCTTTCAATTTATTAGGAAACGGTTTACGGGATGCAACCGATGTAAAAGCGGTATGACTTAATCTGTCGGAGCAACGGGAACATTCCTGCTAAATCCCTCTTCAAGTGAAATAAATGTTTCTGTGCGCTCGATGCCTTTAATTTTTTGAAGCTCGTCATGAAGTACATATCTAAGTTGAACGATGTCCTTACACACCACCTCAATGAACATACTGTAATTGCCGGTAATATAATTCAGGCGTACGATCTGTGGAATGGTCATCAATTCTTTGGCAACTGAATCATATAAAGAACTTTTTTCAAGGTATATACCTACAAAAGCAGTGATATCATATCCTAATAACTTCAGATCAACACTCAGTCGTGTTCCCTTAACGATATTGAACTCCTGCAGCTTTTTTATACGAACATGAATCGTTCCGCCACTAACAAAGAGTTTTTTCCCAAGTTCTGCATAAGAGATCTCCGCATTCTCCATCATTGCTTCAATGATCTGCAGATCGAGTTTGTCAAGATTTAATTTCGCGGGCATAATGAATAAATATTTTTAAATTAATTCAAGAATCAATACAAATATTTAAAATAAATCTATATTTTCAAAATTTTTGTTGAATTATTTTTAACTATGAAATGATTTCCTTTAAATTTGCATCAGTTCTTTTATGAACGATCACTGTGGGGTGATGAAATTTTTGGCAGACATGCCCCCTTGTCTCGGGGGTGAGGATCACAGGATAAACGTAGTATAGAGCCGTTTTGGTAGCAATACTGATTCGACCGGGGTCGACCACCGAACTTTGTACTACAGCTAACTGCCTCGTGAAGGTTCGAACCCTTCCCCTACAGCACACACACTTAATTAAACCCTTACTGGTATAAACTCGTAAGGGTTTTGTTTTTTTAAAGGGCGTAGATTTTAGGGTTCAGTTACATTATCAGCTTCAAAAGATTTTTTATGCTCCAATGCAAACCAGAAGATTTCAGCCATGGGAAAATTTTCTGGGTTTTGTAAGGAATCAACTCAGCCAAAGACTACAGTAACTGGGCTAAGGCTTTTACAAGCTTAAACGGAATGACATATCATATTAGTCACGGGTTAAAAACGAAAAGAGGCACTTTCCAATTAGACCAGAAAGTATTCTTCTCTCCTATTTAAAAAAAGTCTCAAATTGATCGTTGAGCTAAAATTATGTAGTATCTCAAGGTTGACAAACGTCAACCGTATATCAACAGACTGATTGGGTATATACAGCGAGCTCAGCAATCAATGATAAGATATATCATATCCCATTAGGTGAAAAAGCAAGGAAGTATTAACCCTTATTTTGCTAATGTCACTTGTTGTGGAAATACCCATAAGACGAGGGTCAACCACCGATATTCCGGTTACAGCCCTTCAGCCGGGAGATACAGGATTGGCGAATATTTTGAAAGGTCAATATATGCTTGTAGTTAAAAGCATTATCGAAATATAGCAATCAAGGATTAAAGAATAGTTGTTGACCATCCTATCTCTTATACTTGTGACTGTGCAACATATTTAACTATCGAAGCCATTTGTTTTCTAAGGAAGGATCATGCACATTGATGTAAAATTATCAATATCCAAGTCTTGCCAGATCGTTTCAAGATCCTCTTTCAAATTAGATGTTCCGAAATCTTTAAAAACAATTAAATTGTTATTCCAAAACTATTTATTATGAAGAAGAGATTCCTATTATGGATCACCTGTTGCTTTTTATTTTGTGCCAGCCTCTCAGCACAAGAAAAATATAGTAAAGTTAAATTTTATCCACCTTCTTCGATCAATCAGCGAAACGAACTGTTAGGTATACTCGAAGTCGATCATTTTATGGCTGAGGGAGATGGACTGGTTTCTGAGATCAGTTCCGAAGCTGTAAAATATTTAAGTAAACATCGTGTGCGATATGAGGTGCTGGTGGATGATGTCTCAAAAGATTTCCAGCTTCATAATTCATCAGCTGATTTTTATTCAGGGGAAATAGCTATGGAAGAAAATCGCGCCATTTTTGAAAGCCCATGCCAGTCTTCATCTACGATCATCAAAACGCCTTTATCATTTACAGCAGGGTCTATGGGTGGATACTATACGCTCGATGAAATGAATGCAAAAATGGATGCACTCGTTTTAGCATATCCAAATATTGTTTCTAAATTTTCCATTGGCAATTCATACGAGGGCCGGCCAATATGGTGTTTAAAGATCTCGGATAGTGCTTCCATAGACGAAGCAGGCGAAGCGGAAGTTTTATATACCGGCCTTCAACATGCAAGAGAAGCAATTGGGGGCACAAGTCTTGTCTTTTTCATGCAATACCTTGCAGAGAACTATGCATTGGATCAAAGGGTGACCGACCTCGTAAATACACGGGAGCTTTTTATTATTCCTTGCCTGAACCCCGATGGATATGAGTATAACAGGATCACGAATCCGGCTGGTGGGGGTTCCTGGCGTAAGAATCGCAGGTTGAATACCGGCGGCAGCTATGGCGTAGATCTTAACCGGAATTGGGGAATCGATTGGGCCAATTGTGTTGGTGCAACTTCAAGTTGCGGTTCAGCTACCCAAAGCAGCGATACTTATTGGGGAACAAGTTCGTTTTCTGAACCCGAAACCAACGCACTTAAAGCATTTATTACTTCACATCATTTTGTATTGGGTATTGATCAGCACTGTTATGGCCAATATTATTCGTTGCCTTTTGGCCGACCAAGTTTACATACACTTTCAGTAGTTGATCAGAATTTTTATAATTACACAGCAGCTTTGATGGGAAAATACAATTGTAACCGTGCAGGTAACAGCCCGCAATCGGTGGGATACGAAGTCGCCGGTGGAATGAAGGACTGGATGTTACTTGGAGATATCGGAACCGGAACGAAAGGTAAAA
>JBDSDG010000279.1:0-7111 GCA_039920685.1 Ferruginibacter sp. | reverse complement strand
GTTAAAAAGTATGACGGAAAACCGATAACAGAAGTACATATTGTAGGAGGTGTACACCCGAAAATGAATCTTGCTTATTTTATTGAGCTCATTCAAAAAATCCATGCGCATCGCCCGGGCCTGCACATTAAAGGATTTACAGCAGTTGAGCTTGATTATATGTTTCGCAAAGCAAAGGTGAGCGTAGAAGAAGGAATGAAAATATTAAAAGATGCTGGCCTTCAGTCTTTACCCGGAGGTGGAGCAGAAATATTTCATCCGGAGGTAAGGGAACAAATTTGTGCGGATAAAGTTACCGGTGATGGTTGGCTGCATATCCATGAAACAGCACACAATCTAGGAATGCATAGTAATGCAACCATGTTGTATGGCCATGTTGAAAAGTATGAACACCGCATCGATCATATGCGTAAACTGCGTGACCTGCAGGATAAAACCCATGGCTTCAATACATTCATCCCTTTAAAGTTCCGCAATGCCAATAATGATATGAGCCATATACCTGAATCCAGGATTGGTGAGGATATGAGGTTGTATGCTATCGCTCGCATTTACCTTGATAATTTTCCTCATCTTAAGGCTTACTGGCCTATGCTTGGAAGACAAAATGCACAACTTTCCTTATCGTTTGGTGTAAATGATATTGACGGTACCATTGATGATTCCACAAAAATATATTCAATGGCGGGAAGTGAGGAACAAACCCCTGCTATGTCAACGGAACAATTGGTCAACTTGATAAAGCAGGTAAAAAGGCAGCCGATCGAAAGAGATACGTTGTATAATGAGATCAGGGATTATACGAATGAGAGTTCTTTTAGGGATGTTGTGAATTTGAATTGATACCGGATACCGGATATGGGATATGGGATACGAGATACTGGATATTAGATACTGGATACTAGTTCCCGAGCGTAATAGATTGTAACCCGCAATTTCAAACCTTCAACCTTTTAACATTTTAATATTTTTTTCAACCACACTTCAACTTCCTTTAAAAAACAAAAAGCCCCGAATCAGATCTCCGGGGCTTTTCATTATCAAGATAATTATTAGAAATTTCTAACTGTCATTTCCACTCTCCTGTTCTTGGCACGACCAGCTGCTGTTTTGTTATCAGCAATTGGTTTTGTTTCACCATAACCGGTTGAACTTGTACGGTCTTCAGGAACACCTTTGCTAATCAGGTAATCTTTAACAGCTTTTGCCCTGTTATGAGACAATGTATGGTTCTTGGCACTATCACCCTGGGAATCTGTATGGCCATCGATCTGTATCCTTAACAGGTCATCTGCGTTCATAATCTTTGCAACCTCATCCAACGATTTGAATGATTTCGGCAACAACTTGAAACTTCCTGTTGCAAAGAATACATTCTTAGCAGCAAAGTTTATTTTTTCGATCACTTCTTTAGCGATCTCAGGACAACCCTGGTTGCTGGCAGGACCTGCACGGTTAGGGCATTTATCATCTTCATCATTAACACCATCACCATCAGTATCCGGAATCGGACAACCCTGGTAACGAGCTAAGCCTTTTACAGTAGGACACTTATCTTCTTCATCATTAATGCCATCGCCATCCGTATCAGGAACCGGGCAACCTTTGTATTTAGCTACACCAGCAACATCAGGACAAGCGTCATCGCCATCAGCGATACCATCTCCATCCTTATCAGGACAACCTTGCAAAGCGGCAAGACCCGGTGTATCCGGACATTTGTCATCAACATCATTAACACCATCACCATCACGATCCAACACCGGAGGCGGTGGAGGCGGTGGAACTACCTTTGGCTTTTCAGTACCGAAATTCTGAGCGATACCAAGTGAATATAATAAGTTATCCTTCAGATCATCTTTAGATAATGTGAAGCGGTAAGTAGCCTGAACCAATAAATAAGTAACACTATTAAAATTAAACTGGAGACCAACACCAGCAGGCACATATGCGGCCCACTCTCCTGTATAATAACCTCCGCCAATACCCACTGACAAAAACGGATTTATGATCTTATCATCCTTTAAAGCTTTGATATTCAAAGATGGCTCTAATTCAAGCCCTATTTCCGTTTTGGTTGTTGCCTCATTTCTGTCTTCAGCTGCGTAATTATGAATCAGCGTATTGATCTTTGTAGAAAAATCAATTCTTGAGGTTAAACCTTTCCAGTAAGAAAGTGAAAAACCGAAATCCATATCTTTTAAACTTGCAAAATCCCTGGATGATGTATTGTCCTTCCATGTAACGGGAGTTTTAAAATCTACTGCATTAAAATGAATACCGAATAAACTTCCCTTTTTGGCACGGGATGTACCCCCCGCATCCATTTGTGCAAATAGGCCCGAAGCCATTAACACCAAAGAAAATAACAACACAAGTTTTTGTTTCATAAACGCTAATTTTAATTTAATAATTATCTCAGTTAATTGTTCAGAGAATATTTGATGGTTTTATTTTAGCAAATGTAATGTCTAAAACCATACCATTCAAGCATATTTTAACAAAAATATAGTTTTATTCCAATAGTAAGCTCAAAAATATGTATTATATAATTAAGTGAAAACATGGTGCATTACCATTTTTTAATAATGAAAGTTTACATGAAAGAAGCTTTATATTTGCAGCCCAAATTGTGATTATAGTGGTGGTATCAGGTCCGGTAGCTCAGTTGGATAGAGCATCAGCCTTCTAAGCTGAGGGTCATTGGTTCGAATCCAATCCGGATCACTCAAAACGCCTGCTTTTAAGACCACTGTTATCAATATCCGGCGGGGTTAAAAGCAACCCTTAAGTTTCATTCTCTTTTCATAAACTTATCTTCTTATGGATGTACAGATTCATCCCAGTTGGAAAGCCGTTTTAAAGGACGAATTCACTAAAACTTATTTTCAGCAGGTTGTAACATTCCTTAAAACTGAAAAGGCACAAGGCAAACTGATATATCCTCCCGGGCCCCTCATCTTCAATGCTTTTAATCAAACACCTTTTGACAATGTCAGGGTAGTGATCCTCGGACAAGATCCTTACCACGGTGAAGGACAAGCGCACGGATTAAGCTTCTCAGTACCTGCAGGTATTAAACCCCCTCCCTCCCTTGTTAATATATTTAAAGAGATACAAAATGACTTAGGTGTGCAAATGCCTAAGGAATACTGCAACCTTACCAAATGGGCGGAACAAGGTGTATTAATGTTGAATGCCGCGTTGACTGTCAGGGCAGGTGAACCCTTTAGTCATGCAAAATATGGTTGGGCAGATTTTACAGATGCTGTGATCCAAACAATATCGGATAAGAAAAATGGAGTGATCTTTTTATTATGGGGGAAATTCGCCCAGGAAAAACAAGCGTTGATAGATGAGTCAAAGCATTATGTGCTGAAGGCTGCACATCCTTCACCGTTTTCTGCTGATAAAGGATTTTTTGGCTGTAAACACTTTTCAAAAACAAATGAACTACTTATGAAAAATGGTCAGCAACCGATCGATTGGAAATTACTAACTCCGTAAATATGACTTTGATTAAAAATATTTTTGGAAGGATCTGGGCATTTTGGGGATTAATAACTTTTGCCGGTACTTTCCTGCTCATCTTTATTCCGTCACTGGCAACGAATTTCATGAAAGAATCCATGAGCCAGATCTACTTTTTAAAGATCTCACGACTGTGGATGAAAACCTGGCTTTTTTTGGTTGGCTGCAGGGTTACGGTTTTTGGCCGGGAAAATTTTATTCAGGGAAAAACCTATGTTGTTGTTTTTAATCACAATGCGTTTTTGGACGTTCCATTGTCCTCCCCTTTTGTTGCGGGACCTAACAGGACAATCGCAAAAGCATCTTTTGCAAAGATCCCATTGTTCGGCTCTTATTATTCCAAAGGCTCGGTTCTTGTGGACAGAAAAGATGAGCGTAGCCGGTATAAAAGCTTTGAGGCAATGAAAAAAGTGTTGACAACGGGGATGCATATGTGCATTTATCCGGAAGGTAGCAGGAACCGCACTGACCAGCCTCTTAAGGCATTTTATGACGGTGCTTTCAAGCTTGCTATTGAAGCAAGAAAAGACATCATACCATGTGTTATAATTGGAACAAAAAAAGCAATGCCGATCAATAAGCCGTTTTATCTTTTACCTGCATCATTACAAATGTATTTTCTCCCTGCTGTTTCCTCTGAAAATATTCCGGTGCAGGAATTGAAGAAAAAGGTTTTTGAGATGATGAAGGAGTGTTATGTGTCGAAGTACCAATCGTAAGATTCGGGATACCAGATACCATGGATACTAGATACCGGATACCGGATTCTGGATTCTGGATTCTGGATACTGGATATACGGATACTGGATGCCGGATTCTGGATTCTGGATACAGGATACCGGATAACAGATACGGATAGCCGCTAACTATTTGAGGGATAAAATTTTGTATAAATTGAGTCATACATCGTAGTAATACCCGGTACATAAAACTTTAAATAGCTAACAGCTTACAGCCAACAACTACAGATCATAAAAATACCTTGTCCTGTTAACTTTAAGATCCCGCAATAAACCAGACTTCGGACTGATGTTGATGGTAAAATATTTAAATGTAGGTGAGCGGGAAACATTGATGGACATTTGCCAGCAATGCAATTCCCTTGACAGGTAAACACTGATGGTACCCAATTCCTTTGCAGTGATGTTATAGAACCCGGTAACACCTATTTTCCATCGCGTGGTAAGATTCACTGAACCATTCCAATTTACGTCATGGTTAAATTTTGTTTCAAATTTTCGATTATCGGCTGTGCGTTGCCGGTTGAACCTTAGCGAATAAGAAAAATTAATATCCCATGGAATTGAAAAGTCTGCAAACTCTCCTGGATTATTTCTTATATAAGCTGCTTCCTGCTGGTATTCATCAAGCGGTATACCACTCGCATCTAATTGTTGCTGGGAGGGATTTAAAGTATTTGAAGAATTGCTGGTGGTTTTTTCGCCACCTCTGAAAGAACTTTGCAATGATAAGCCTCCCCCGGTAAACTTTCCCAATGTAAAAACCTTTTTTGACCAAACAAGTCTATCAATGTCTTTTCCAAGACTGTCTGCCAGGTATGGATCCAGGGTGGCATTTGCCGTTATATTTATTTTGTCAAACAGATTACTTCGTGCGGACAGACTAAAATAACTCAGCTTGAATTTCGGGGCAAGAAAATTGTAATTGCCTGTAATACTAAGACCATCAAGCAGGGTTATCTTTTTTAATGAAGCTTCCCCTGTATCTTTCCTGTTCCTCACCTTCATTTGTAAGTTGTTATCGATCCCGAAATTCAATCCGGCAAACCTTCCGGATGAAAAAGGCCCGTAAACACTTCCGTCAAAAACAGAATATTTTTCGACCTGATACGGCGTATCAATTTGAACAGAATACGTTGCCTTACCGGTGAAATCAGGTTTGTAATTGGCAGAAAGTGTTGGGCGGATCTCATGCCGGATGGCTTGTATCTTACTGCTCTTCTTAAACCCGAACAAGCCAAATATCCGCGTTCCTACCCCTACTCCGAAGTTCATATCCCTTGCTGTGTAAAATCCATTTTGTCTGACAGTATCCACCTTTTTATCAATATCATTCCAACGTCGAATGAATTTTTGCTGGTACCATCTTTCCTGGTAACTGACGGATGGAGAGATCTGAAAATTTCCAACAGGAGGCAGTGCAATACTTATTGGTACATTATGAGTAACGCCCCATTTCAACCTGTCAACCAACTGGCTGCCGATATTCCCGGCAGTATCATAAAAAGAGGATAAGCTTCTTGCATTCGTATTAAGTGCTATGCCGATATTCTCATACCATTTCAATTCTCCAACAACTTCTTTTCTCCTGAATGGATATTGGGTATTCACATTAAAGGAAACATCGGGGAAATTTATATTGATCAGCCTGCTGACGGTATTTTGATTGTGGGTAGCCGCAACCGTTAGGTTATATGGCCTGTTCTTCCAGACCTTTGCATAAGTAATGGAGGAATTCAGCTGGTTAGTGATATTTCTTTGAACACTGTTTGGCACCTGTGCATTGAACTTACTACTTCCTGCATTTACATTTGCACTGAAACTAACACCAGGCCTTGCCCTTGTATCAGCATTGTGGTTCCACCTGAGATTAACTGTGCGGGAAGAAGAATAATCAGGATCACCTTTAAAATTTGTTCTGAAATTCTGATAATCCAAAGAAAAACTTCCCTGGTAGCGATATTTTTTAAAATAACGGGGATTCACATTTGCTGTCCATCCTCCATACGAATAGATCGTACCCCTGGTTATTATGTCCCATGTCTGGCTTAATATCTTATAATATCCAAGCCCCTCCAGGGAGATCCCCATTTGGTCATTAGCATTGAAGGAAGGTGCTAATAGCCCGGAATGCCTGCCCTGCGACATAGGATATATTCCAAAGGGAAGGTATATAGGAATAGGAACTCCCTCAAACTCCGGATGAACCGGCCCGGTAAAGGCCATTTTTTTGTTAATGAATTTTATTTTATTGCTAACAAAAGCAAAGTGTGGCGTATCTAAATTACAGGTTGTGAACCTTCCACGCAATGCATAAAAAACATCCTGGTTCACTTTTTTTATCTTTTCCCCATACACATACATTTCCCCCTGCTGTGTGTATGTTCCCTTGGTAAGTCCTTTGCCTGATTTTGGATTGAAAATGATCGTATCACTTTTAGAGTTAAAATCGCCCTGGTTAAACTCAGGGTACGCGATCACGTTACCAAGGCTGTCTTTTTTCAGTGACGCTGTAACAAGATTTGTCTTTTGATCATATATAATGAACGGGGCTTTTAATTCATTAGTCTGATAATTGATCTTCGAATCTTTACCATACAAAATCATTTTTTTTCCGGGCACATCGAAGACCATTGAATCATCAGCATGATAGCTGATTGGTGCATCTAATGAATCTTTCGAACGCCGGAATGAAATGGTATCTGCCAGGCTTTTTTTTGTAGTATCAATTAGAACTAACCCCGATGGATCAGTGACCCGCGGTGAGACGGTTTGGTCATGCTCATTAATATTTAAAGTATCGGGGATCTGCGTTGGCTTTATCTTCGGCGGAGGGCTGT
>JBDSDG010000278.1:0-12522 GCA_039920685.1 Ferruginibacter sp. | reverse complement strand
AACATTACTCCAACCAATACAAACCCAACATTATTAAGTCTTACCAATTCTGAATACGTGCACATTAAGGGACTTCGTGTTACAGGCTTAAAACAACACACGGGTGGAACTGGTATCTCTCGCGGCTTTCACATTGCGGATGTAAATCATTCCACTTTTGAATTTATTGAAGTTGATAACATTGGTGGCTATGGCTTTTACTTGCGTGACGGTGCAAATGATAATTATTTTCTGAATTGTGATGCGCACCACATGGATGACAGGTATAGCAATCCTGGAGCATGGGGAGGATCAAATGGATTTGATTGTACCGGGGGAGTTAATGCAACACGCAATATTTTCGAAGGATGCAGGGCCTGGTGGATATCTGATGATGGATTTGATTTCTACGGAACAAATGGCCTTCAAACATTGAAGAATTGCTGGAGCTTTTGGAATGGTTTTGAACCTGGAACATTTACACCACGCGGCGACGGTGATGGTTTTAAATTAGGTCCCGATGCCGGCGGTATGCATAATACAATTTTAAGAACTCTAACCAATTGCGTTGCCTTTGAGAATAAGCAACATGGTTATAACCAGAACGTAGGGGATATGAGGTATAATTTGTATAACAATACCTCTTTTAAAAATGGCGCAACAGGTTATATGTGGGATTACGTTTCTCCGGCACCGTTACAGGATTTTAAGAACAACGTTTCTTATATGGATGCACAGGCAAGGAGAGGTAATGAAACAACAGGTTCAAATAATACATGGAATGGAGCTGTTTCTGTTAGTTCATCTGATTTTTTAAGTATATCATCAACAGGCGTAGATGGACCACGCCAGGCCGATGGAAGTTTGCCAAACCTCAATTTTTTGCATTTAGCCTCCTCATCAGATCTTATAAATGCCGGTATAAATATAGGCTTGCCTTTTCTAGGCAGTGCACCTGACATGGGAGCTTATGAATTAGGCGGAGTAGCACCGAACACTCCTCCAACTGCAAATGCAGGGTCAAATCAAACAATTACGTTGCCTGCGAATGCTGTAAGTCTTACAGGTAGCGGAACAGATCCTGATGGTTCGATCATTGCTTATTTATGGACAAAGGTATCTGGCCCCGCCAGTGGAAATGTTACATCTCCGGCAAGCCAGGCTACAACAGTTACCGCTCTAATTGAAGGCATTTACCAGTTTCAACTACAGGTAACTGATAACAATGGTGCAACTGCGACAGATATGGTGCAGGTAACGGTAAATGCGGCCCCTAATGCAATTCCAACTGCAAATGCAGGTTCCGATAAAGTGATTACTTTACCAACAAATTCTGTGAATGTATCCGGAATCGGTATAGATACCGATGGATCAATAACCGCTTATCTATGGATTAAAATATCAGGACCATCAGGTGGGAATATATCATCTCCTTCAAATGCAAACACTTCCATCACTTCATTGACCCAGGGTGTATACCAGTTTCAATTAAAAGTAACTGATAATAACGGAGCAACTGCTACAGACAATTTACAAGTGACTGTAAATCCAGCTCCCAACGTTGCTCCCACCGCGGCTGCAGGCGCAGACCAGGTGATCACATTGCCTATAGATTCTGTGAATGCATCTGGAAATGGGACAGACACTGATGGAACAATAACTGAGTACCTGTGGACTAAAATATCAGGACCATCAGGTGGGAACATAACATCTCCTGCGAATGCAAACACTTCCTTCACTTCATTGACCCAGGGTGTATACCAGTTTCAATTAAAAGTAACTGATAACAACGGAGCAACTGCTACAGACAATATACAAGTGACCGTAAATCCAGTTCCCAACGCCGCTCCCATTGCAAATGCAGGAACAGATCAACATGTCACACTACCTACAGATTCTTTAACAGTATCTGGTACAGGTGTAGATTCAGATGGATCGATCACATCGTTTCAATGGACTGTTTTATCAGGCCCTGCAACTGCAACTATACTGGTACCAAACCGTGATTCAGCTACCATTACCGGATTGGTTCAGGGAGTATACCAGCTTGAATTTAAAGTAACAGACAATGAAGGCGCTACAGGCTCTGATACCATTTTTGTAACAGTAGATAGTATAGCTGTGAACGTGTCACCTACAGCAAATGCAGGACCCGATAATGTGATCACCTTGCCAACAGCCACCATAACTGTAACGGGTGGCGGCAGTGATACTGATGGTACAATCACAGGTTATTCATGGACACAGGTGTCTGGACCTACCAATGGAACAATATCTATTGCAACAGATTCATCCACTACAATTACCGCACTGGAAGAAGGCATTTACGTTTTTCAACTTATGGTCACTGATAATGATGGAGCTACTGCAACAGATGAATTACAGGTAACCGTGAACGCATTACCCCCGACTGTTACCCAAAAGATTATTCACGTGAACATTTATGGAGGAACAACAACTTTTGACGATGTAAGGTGGAACAACTGGAAGCCCGTTTCCAATACTGCAAGCAATAATTTCAATTATGAAGATAGTACTGCAACTACAATAAATGCAGAAATATCAGGACAACTTAAGATCGGCGATAATGGTAGTGGCTACCAGCCAAATGCTACATCTTGTCCACCGGAAGTATTAAGGTTTGCATCCGCCAACTGGTTATCAAGAACGCTAACTATCCGGGGACTTGATCTGTCAAAAACTTATAGCTTCCAATTTTTTTCCAGCTCAAATGACATTTGGGGCTATCAAACTGCGTTCGAAATTAATGGCATTAGCCATAACGTAAATACGTATAATAATAATAATTCTTTTGCAGAATTCTTAAACATTCAACCTTCAACAACTGGGACTATAACTGTAACATTAAGTTCTGTCGGGCTATTTTGGAATTTCTTGTCAGGCTTCAATATCATAGAAGAAGGCGTATTTATAAACCAACGTTCGACTTCTTCTTTTTCATCAGGAGCAACAGCAGTAACAACAACAATAATAAAAAAAGGTACAGAAATTAAGAAAGGCACAGCAATTGCGAAGGGCACAGAAATTACAAAGGGCATAGAAGTTATAAAGGATGTTGAGTTAAGTGTCAACGCCTTTCCGATCCCATTTACAACCTCATTTAATGTAAGCCTGGAAGGAGGCGCGGATGGTGAATACACCATAAGTCTTGTTGATATGTCAGGCCAGGTATTATTGAATAAAGCCGTTTCCCGGAAAGGGGCTTTAACTACAACAAACATATATGCAAGCAATCTTTTAAAGGGTTCATACATACTACAGGTCATTTCACCTGATAAAAACAGGATAACAAAAAAGGTGATCAAGAATTAATTTCTGAAACCATACACAGGAAGCCGTCTCTCTTGAGGCGGCTTTTTGTATTAACACTAGTATTACCCGGTTGCATATACATCCATCGGGAAATTCAAATACCATTTAACCAGTTATGTTTTGGTTAAATATTGTGTATAGTAAAAGCACGTAGTACTTAAGCTACAAATTATTGCTAAAAAAATCTACGAGGAGTAAAGCCGCTTGGCTTGATTATTGAAAATGGGATGCCACTTATAAAAATCCAAAACATTCTATTAAAAACCTTCTTCACAAGAAAAACGGATTTCATATAAATTATTGTTACTGAAACAAGCTTACTATAAGCTTGCTGCCAATGCTATGTTTAACCCATAGTGTTTTGAAACGATAAAATAATTTGTATTTCATAAATAACAACCAAAATTAATAACTGCTAATACCAATTAAAAAATGAGAATCATCCTGCTCCTGTTGAGTTTTTGTCTATGCACATTCATTTCAAATGCAACTACTTATTATGTTGCTACCAATGGCAATAATAGTAATCCGGGCACAATATCAGCACCGTTTGCAACCATTTCCAAATTATCAATAATGGTAGCTGGTGATATTGCTTATATAAGAGGAGGTACTTATAGAACTATCGCGGGTGCGGGTTCTTCAGAGCATTTTGTTGTAGAAAACCTGAACGGCACGTCTGCGAGCATGATCAAGATCTGGGCTTATCCAGGCGAACTTCCAATATTTAACCTTGATAACATCACAACAACCTACACAGATCCAACTGCGTTTATTTTCAGGAATTGCAATTATATACATCTCAAAGGGATAAGAGTTACAGGACTTAAACAACATACCGGTGGAAATGGTATTTCCCGGGGATTTCATATGGATAATCTAACTCATTGTACCATTGAATTTGTTGAAGTTGACCACATCGGTGGATATGGCTTTTATTTGCGTGATGGAGTAAATGACAACTACTTTTTAAATTGTGATGTTCACCACCTTGATGACAGGTATAGTAACCCTGGCGCATGGGGTAATTCAAACGGATTTGATTGTTCGAATGGTGTTAATGCAACACGCAATTCATTTGAAGGATGCAGATCATGGTGGTGTTCTGACGATGGATTTGATTTTTACGGTACCAATGGTGTACAGATTTTAAAAAATTGTTGGTCATTCTGGAACGGGTTTGAGCCCGGAACATTTACCCCACGTGGAGATGGCGATGGTTTTAAATTAGGGCCTGATGCCGGCGGGATGCACAATACCTTATTAAGGACTCTTACAAATTGTTCCGCTTTTGAAAATAAAGAACACGGTTTCAACCAAAATGTCGGTGACATGAAAGTCAAGTTATATAATAATACCACCTACAAAAATGGCGGGTATGGTTATATGTGGGATTTTATCTCTCCTGCACCGGTACAGGATTTTAAAAACAATGTTTCATATATGGACGCACATGACCGCCGGGGCGTGGAAACAAATGGCAGCAATAACTCCTGGAATGGAATTGTTTCAATAAATTCAGCAGATTTTTTAAGCACATCATCTGTTGGCGCTGATGGTCCAAGAGGTGCTGATGGCAGTCTTCCGGTCCTTAATTTCTTGCACTTAACTACATCATCCGACCTGGTAAATGCAGGTATCAATGTAGGTTTATTATTTCTTGGCACTGCACCCGACATGGGAGCCTATGAATACAATGGCGGCATTGTGAATACTCCCCCTACTGCTAATGCGGGTGCGGATATTACGATCACTTTGCCTACTAGCTCTGTCAACTTGAATGGGACCGGCGCAGATGCTGGTGGTTCAATTACCGGTTACGCATGGACGAAATTATCAGGGCCTGCCGGTGGTACGATCTCATCTTCAGCTACAGCTGCAACAGCAATTACCGCTTTATCACAGGGAACCTACCAGTTTCAGTTAATGGTTACAGATAACAATGGGGCTACGGCTACAGATATTATTCAAATTGTCGTAAATGCTGCAACAGTCAATACCCCCCCAATTGCAAATGCAGGAGCAGATAAGGTCATTACTTTACCAACAAATTCAGTGAGTGTAACGGGGTCCGGCACTGATGTAGGAGGAGCGATCAGTAGTTATCTTTGGACAAAAGTATCAGGCCCTGCTGGCGGAACGATTTCAAGTACAACAGCTGCTACCACTGCAATTACTGCATTGGTTCAAGGTATTTATCAATTCCAGCTGAAGATTACAGATAATGGAGGAGCCACGGCCACCGATATCATACAAGTAACAGTTAACGCAGCAACAACAACTCCAGCACTAAAGGTAATCCGGGTAAATGTTTATGGAAGTACGTTGACCTACAATAATATAAAATGGAATAACTGGAAGCCGGTCGCAATCACATCAAGCAGTGCTTTTAAATATGAGGATGGAACAACAAGTACAGTTTCCGGAGTACTTTCGACTCAAAATAAAATATATGATAACGGTGCGGGTTACCAGAGTACCGCCACCATTTGTCCTGCGGAGGTTTTAAGGTATTCATCTACAAATCACAGCTCAAGAACGCTAACCATTAATGGGTTAAACCCTGCCATGCTCTACAGCTTTGAATTTTTTGCAAGCTCGAACACAGGGTCACTTAGTAAAACAAAGTTCACCGTTAATAGCTCACCGTACACAGTTGCGACTTATAATAATAAAACCAATTACGGTAAGTTTATCAATGTGCAGCCTACAAGTACTGGCACTTTGGTGGTGTCAGTAAGTACAGTAGCAGGGTATTGGAATTACTTGTCGGCCTTTACAATTATTGAGCAAACAGCTACCGTATCAGCCGTACCGGTAACACAACGGATCATAGAAGAGGAGGAACAACCTGTCGTCCTTGAAAATTCTGTGGCTGTAACAGGCTTACCGATAACTCAACGGATCATGGAAGGAAAGGAACAACCTGTAGCTGAGGAAAATGTTGTAACTGTGAATGCATTTCCATTACCATTCTCCACATCATTTACTGTTAGCCTGCAAGGTGGAGAAAACGGACAATACAATCTTAGTTTATTAGACATTTCAGGAAAACTGATCAGGAAGAAAGCGGTTTCTAAAAATACGGCCGCGGCAAGGGAATCTATATATCTCGGCAATTTTCCTAATGGTGTTTATTTGCTTGAGGTGATATCACCTGGCGGAAATAAAATAACAAAGCAGCTCATAAAGAATTAAGATTTGTGATCATTATATTAGTAACCGAACCTAAAAGGTGAATCTCTGCAATTATAAATAAAGCCGTTTCAGAATTACTGAACGGCTTTATTGTTTCAGTTAATTTATCAGAATTTCATTTCAAGGTATGCCGGTAACATGGCACGCCATGTTGGCCAATCATGTTTCCATTCTGTGCCCCAAACATCCAATTCATGGCTTATTCCTTTATTATTAAGAACATCAGAAAAATCTCTTGATGCCTGGGGATCTTCATAATCACCACTGCCAGTTAGAATATGAATATGCCTGCTGTTACGGATATGACTTAAATACCAGTCATCAGAAAGGTTGGGAATATAATGCTGAGGCGAATTAAAGTATACCTGGTCATCGTAAAAGCCTTTAGTGTATTCTGTAAGATCATACACGCCGCTCATTGCGATCACACCACTTATCAGATCGGGCCGCTTTAAGAAAAGATTCATGCTGTGTAGCGCTCCAAATGATGCACCACAGGTTATGATCGGGGTTTCTGCTGAAGTATTTGTTTTAATGAAAGGAACAACTTCATTGTAAACATATTGGTTGAATTGATTCTGCCTGATAGCTTTATGCTCACCAGCCATTTCGTTATTCAGCCAGCTTTCGTTATTAATGCTGTTGATAGAAAAGATCCTCACTTTACCACTGTTTATGTACGGTGCCAGCGTATCCATTAACTGGAACCGCTCGTATTCCAGGTAGTCTGCAGCAGCAGTAGGAACAAGTAGTAACGCGAAACCATAATCGCCGTAAGCAACAATAGGCATTTCCTTTTGTAAGGCAGGGCTAAACCAGCTTGACAACTCTCTTTTCATAATACAATTAGTTTATCAATATCTGTAAATATAGAAACAATATTTTAACAATGCATAAAGGCTATCGATACGTGAATCGCTGTTTTACATTCTTAAAATCTAATTACTATGTTTAAAATATTTAAACCTGTTTTATTAGCAGCCGCATGCTTTGCTTTTGTTATTTCCTGTCAGAAGGATATTGTAATGAGAATTCTGGTTCATCAGCCGGGCAGAAAAAGAAGCTGAAACCAGCAACTATTTTCCATTTCCAAATGGAAAATAGTATACTTATGTTGATTCTATCGGCGGAACTGCAGGTGCAACAACGTTATCCGGTAATACTACAATTTATGAAAGATCTTTTTCAAGCTCAGCGGAAACTTCAGTTCCTAATTATTACAACGTGAAGCATGAGTAGGATCCATCATTAATATTAACGGGGGTCACCGGATCACTTCAACCGTATTGTTTGGTATAGTGTATACAAATGTGATCCAGGTGCATTTAAATGGCACTATGAATGTGCCTGAAAAGGGAAAAATTGTATTTGCTGACGCAGATAATTTATATGCACCGAATATCAGATTGATCGAAAGCATTAATTATGATGCTGGTTCAGGATAAGTTCAATGACACAGGCAATTGCAGCCCAGATCCAGGTAAAATAATTAATGGAATTTTGCGTACATCCGGCAACATGTTATGTTCATCTTTTATAATATGGTCAAATCCATGCAGCCATTTAACTTTTTCCTGGCTCTGCTAAATGAATAAAAAGAAAGCTTATTTTTACCGACTTAAATTAACTTTTATGTTTCGTGTTATCAGAACTATTATTGCCGGATCATTGATATCTCTTGCTTTTGCATCATGCCAGAAAGAAACAAGCGCAGAAAATGGCTTATTACCGGGCGTTAGTATAAATAACGGCGGTGGCAGTAGTTCAGGAACTGCTACATTTTCATTAGAAGGCGCTCCAGGTGGTATATGCACAAACCACAATGTTGCCGGAACATACACAATTGGCACTCCCCTGAATGCTTCCAATGCAGTAAGCATAGATGTGAACGTTACTGTGGTGGGGACTTATACTATTTCTACAGCGTCTATCGACGGTATTACTTTTTCCGGAACCGGCACATTCACATCAATAGGGATACAAACCGTTCTATTGTTAGGCACAGGCACGCCTACATCCCCTGGAACATATACTTTCAGGCCAGGTAGCACTTCATGTACCTTCACAATAGACGTTATAGCAGTTCCTGTTGGCCCTGTGGCAGTTTACACATTAGCTGGCGCACCAACTGCATGTACTGCACCAGTTATTGCGGGAACTTTTTATACAGGTGTACCTTCAGCTGGAAATACCATCACTGTTACTGCTAATGTAACTACGGCAGGTAGTTATACCATTAGCACGAATACTGCAAACGGTATTACTTTTTCGGGAACAGGTAATCTGACAATTGGCACCGCTCAATCAATCACATTAACCGCTTCAGGAACTCCTACTGCGGCTAATACAAGCGATTTTACTATTGGTACAAACGGTTGTACTTTTCAAATTACCACAACTGATCCGCCACTGGCGGTTTATACTTTGGATGGCGCACCCGGGGTATGCAGTTCATTTAATGTAAATGGCACGTACACAACGGGCAACGCCTTAAGCGGTACAGTAAATACTGCAACAGTAAATGTAACAGTAACTACTGCCGGAGCTTACAACATAACCACGAACACTGTGAATGCCATGACCTTTTCCACATCAGGAATATTTGCAACAACAGGATCACAGAGCATAACGTTAGCAGGTAGTGGCACTCCAGCTGCTGTTGGTACAAATACTTTTACTGCAGGAACTGCAGGCTGTACATTTGATGTAACAGTTACTGCTCCTACCAGTCCATGCAGCGGGCTTGTAGATGGTAAATTCGTAATGGCGGGACAATTCACTTTGAATGGATTTTCTTTCGGAGCTTCCTTAGGGAGCCAGTACCAGGTTTCAATCCAAGACGGCGCAGTTACATTAGATGTATTTTTTCCAGGTGGCAGTATTCCATCCCCCGGTACTTATAGTATTGGTTCAGTTACTATGCATTGCTTGTATTCAAACTTTACCGATTGGAATGCAACAAGCGGCTCAATTTATGTAAGTTCGGATGGAACCGGTGGTACTATTATAGAATTTTGCAATGTTAATTTCTCTGGTGTCCCTATTGGCGGAGGAAGTATTTCATCAACAGGAGAAGGAAGAATGGATCTTTAGTGTGATTGAACTTAAAGAAACTTTATACGGCGGCCAATTACTGGCCGCTTTTTTTATGTCCACGGATTGCATTTACAAAACACCTTCTTTGATCTCTGTCCATAATTCCCGGTAACACTTAGCGGCATAGCTGCTGTTTGCAAATTCCATGATAGGTGATTTATGAATGCCCATTTTTTCTACATCACTCAGGTTTGGAATGTAATTCTGGAAAAAACGCTTGTCTTTGTACAGTTCTTCCATGATCTCATTATGCATTGTCTTTCGAAGATCGGTCATCGTAAAGAAACACATCATCTTATGTATGTCAAGATCATTTTCCTTAAAATAATCCTTCACCATATTATATGTGCGCACTGATAAAGTTGTAGGGATAACAGGCATTAAAACAATGTCAGCAGCACTGAAAATATTTTCACTTAGCGCGCTGAATCCGGGTGGACAATCAATAAATACAAAATCATATTCCTGGTCAAATGGTTTTAATACATGTTTTAATTTATTTCTGGAATTTCTCATTTCATCCAGCATGATATCAAAGCTCTTGGTTGAATTATCTGCAGGGATAACATCCAGCAATTCAAAATCAGTTGAAAGTATCGCACTTTCAATGCCGCCATCTTTAGTGATCAGTTTTTTTATTCCGGGATGAGTTTTTGGTTTTGCCTTATAATAAAAGGAAGACGACCCCTGCGGATCAATATCCCATAATAAGGTTTTGTAGCCATCTGCCGCAGCGAGATAGGAGAAGTTTACACATGATGCTGTTTTCCCAACACCACCTTTTAAATTGTACAGGGCAATTACGATCATCTTAAGCAGTTTAAATTTGTCTTCTGACTAAGATATGAAAAACCTGATATATAAGATTACAGGAAATGATGGACATTATTGTTTCATGGACTCCAGTTCTCCCTGCATTTTGAACATTTCGTCGCGAAGCCTTGCTGCTTCCATAAAGTCGAGGTCTTTTGCTGCCTGTTGCATTTGCCTTTTTGTTTTTGCAATTGCCTTTTCAATTTGTGGAATTGTCTTAAAGATCTCCTGGTCTTCAGCAGCAACCTGCACAATGTCTTCACCTGGTTGAATAGCGTAAGGCCTTGATGGATCATAGCCTTTAACATCCAGTACACTTCCCTGTGCCATCACCTGTTCTTTTGATTTTATGATCGTTGTTGGCGTAATACTATGTTTAATATTGAACTCAATTTGTTTTTCCCTTCTTCGTTGAGTTTCATCAATGGTCTTTTGCATACTCTCCGTGATCTGGTCGCCATAAAAAATAACAAGACCATCAACGTTACGGGCAGCCCTACCCGCAGTTTGGGTTAGGCTTCTTTCGTTCCGTAAAAATCCTTCTTTATCCGCATCCATGATCGCCACCAGTGAAACCTCCGGCAGATCAAGCCCTTCTCTTAAAAGGTTAACGCCTACCAATACATCGATGATCCCCAATCTTAGTTCACGCAGGATCTCCACTCTTTCAAGAGTGTCAACCTCGCTGTGTATGTATTTGGATTTTATGTTGATCCGGCCAAGGTATTTATTCATTTCTTCAGCCATCCGCTTGGTTAAGGTAGTCACCAACACCCGGTCACCTTTTGTAATACGCTTGTCTATTTCATCAAGAAGGTCATCGATCTGGTTAAGTGATGGCCTCACCTCAATTGGAGGATCAAGTAAGCCGGTTGGCCTTACAACTTGTTCCACCACGACACCTCCGCATTTTTCAAGCTCATAATCCCCGGGCGTAGCAGAAACATAAATTGTCTGGTTTGTAAGGTTCTCAAATTCATGAAAGTTTTGCGGACGGTTATCCATTGCCGATGGTAAGCGGAATCCGTAATCAACCAGTACCAGTTTCCGGCTTCTGTCGCCGCCATACATTCCACTTACCTGCGGAATTGTTTGATGACTTTCGTCAATGATCGTCAGGAAATCTTTTGGAAAATAATCCAGTAAACAAAATGGTCTCGCCCCTGGCTTTCGGCGATCAAAGAAGCGGGAATAATTTTCAAGACCATTGCAATAGCCAAGTTCCCTGATCAGTTCCAGGTCATAATTTACACGCTCACTTATTCTTTGTGCCTCAATATATTTCCCGGAGTTCTTAAAATATTCAACCTGTGCATTGCATTCATCCTGGATCTCATGGATGACTTGTATCAGCATATCCTTTGGTGCCAAATAAAGGTTAGCAGGAAATATGGCAGCATTCTCCACTGAACTGATACGCTTACCCGAGCTGAGTTCCAATGTTTCAATACTTTCGATCTCGTCTCCAAAAAAACTAACGCGATATCCGAAATCCACGTATGGCAAATTGATATCTATCGTATCACCTTTTACGCGAAATGTTCCTCTCGTAAAATCACCCTGGCTACGGTGATATAGAGAATTTACAAGGGAATGTAAAAATCCCTGTCGCGATATAACCTGGTTTTGCTTTATGCGAATGATGCCATTTTCGTATTCTGTTGGATTTCCCATACCATAGATGCAACTCACACTTGCAACGACGATAATATCTCTACGCCCGCTTAATAATTGTGCTGTTGCCTGCAACCTTAGCTTATCAAGTTCTTCATTTATGCTTAAATCCTTTTCAATATAGGTGTTACTAACCGGCATGTATGCCTCCGGTTGATAATAGTCATAATAGGATACAAAATATCCAACAGCATTTTCGGGAAAGAATTGCTTGAACTCTCCGTACAATTGAGCAACAAGCGTTTTGTTATGCGTGAGAACAAGCGTTGGGCGCTGAACATTTTGTATCACATTCGCGATGGTGAACGTCTTGCCACTGCCTGTCACACCCAGCAATGTCTGGTATTGCTCCCCATCCAGGATGCCCTCGGTAAGTTTGGCGATCGCGTCCGGCTGATCGCCGGCCGGTGAATAACTTGATTTAAGATT